>DVGP01000147.1 GCA_018712665.1 Candidatus Pelethomonas intestinigallinarum
TCCTTCAGGTACTGCTTGGCGGCGTCGCGGCCCTGGCCCAGACGGGTCTCGCCCATGGCGAACCAGGACCCGGACTTCTGCACCAGATCCAGCTTCACCCCCAGGTCCAGCAGCTCGCCCAGCAGGCTGATGCCCTCGCCGTACATGATGTCGAACTCCGCCTCCCGGAAGGGGGGAGCCATCTTGTTCTTGACGACCTTGGCCCGGGTGCGGTTGCCGATGACCTCGCCGCCGGACTTCAAGGTCTCCACCCGGCGCACGTCGATGCGGACGGAGGCGTAGAACTTCAAGGCCCGGCCGCCGGTGGTGACCTCCGGGTTGCCGTACATGACCCCCACCTTCTCACGGAGCTGGTTGATGAAGACCACGATGCACTTGGTCTTGCTGATGGCGCCGGCCAGCTTCCGCAGGGCCTGGCTCATGAGCCGGGCGTGGAGGCCCACATAGCTGTCCCCCATCTCGCCCTCGATCTCCGCCCGGGGCACCAGGGCCGCCACGGAGTCCACCACCACCACGTCCACGGCCCCGGACCGGACCAGGGCCTCGGTGATCTCCAGGGCCTGCTCGCCGGTGTCCGGCTGAGAGACCAGCATGTCGTCGATATTCACCCCCAGGGCCCGGGCGTAGCCGGGGTCCAGGGCGTGCTCCGCGTCCACGAAGGCCACCTCGCCCCCCTGCTTCTGGGCCTGGGCCAGGATGTGGAGGGCCAGGGTGGTCTTGCCCGAGGACTCAGGGCCGTAGATCTCCACGATCCGCCCCCGGGGCACGCCGCCGATGCCCAGAGCCAGGTCCAGGGCCAGGGAGCCGGTGGAGATGGCCTCAATGTTCATCGCGTTCATCTGGTCCCCCAGGCGCATGATGGAGCCCTTGCCGTACATCTTCTCGATCTGGCTCATGGCGGTCTGGATGGCCTGCTTCTTGTCGCTGGCCGGGGCCGCCGTCTTGGCCTGGGAGGATTTTTTCTCTGCCATGTTCTCTCTCCTCTTTTGTATGGTAAATTTTATTTTTCTTTCTCAGCCTCAGCTCTATGTCCCGCGCATCGGCCGCGCGCTTGAGAAGCTCCGCCGCCGCAGCCGGGGCAGCAGTCCCCAAGGGTCATGGTGCGCAGGCCGCAGTTCAGGCCGCACAGGGACAAAAAACGGTCCTGCCGGTGAAATCCTCTCATCAGATCTCGTCCAGCAGGGTGCCGTACACCACCCGGGGAATGCCCTGGTTGTCCTGCACGACGTTGATGTCGCCAAAGCCCTGGGCCCGCATCATCCGCAGCACTGTGTCCGCCTGACCGGCGCCCACCTCGAAGTACAGCCGGCCGCCGGTGACCAGGGCCCCCCGCCAGTAGGTGATGATGGCGGTGTAGAAGTCGTAGCCGTCCTCCCCGCCGCACAGGGCCAGGTGGGGCTCAAAGTCCTTCACCGAGTTCTCCAGCGCGTCCACCTCCGCCCGGGGTATGTAGGGGGGATTGGAGACGATGCACTGAAACTCCCCGATGGCCCGGGGCGGCGGCTGCATGGCGTCCATCAGCATGACGGAGACCTGGCCGGTGAGGTTGTTGCGGCGAATGTTCTGGCGGCAGACCCGCACAGCCCCCTCGGAGATCTCCCCCAGCAGCACCCGGCACTCCGGGGCGTTGGCAGCCAGGGCCAGGCCGATGCACCCGCTGCCGGCGCACAGGTCCAGGACCCGGCACTTGCCCAGACCCTGGATATACTCGATGGCCTCGTGGGCCAGGACCTCTGTGTCCACCCGGGGAATCAGCACCGACTCGTTGATGTCCAGGGGCAGGCCGTAGAACTCCCACTCTCCGATGAGGTAGGCCACCGGCTCCCCGTGGAGGTGGCGGTCCACCAGCTGGAGGACGGTTTCCTCCGTCTCCGGGGTCACGTAGAGCTGGGCGTCCCGGTAGAATTCCTCCCGGGTCTTGCCGCTGCCGGCGCAGACCAGCTCCCGGGCCTCCAGACCGGCGCCGGGATAGCCCGCCTGCTTCAGCCGGCGCCGGATGTCCAGATACAGATTGTTGTACGTAATGGCCATGGTCTCTCTCCATCGGGTCCACACACAGACCCGCGCTGAATTTTTGATGAATTGACCGCCGCGTTACCAGCGATCCTTCCCCTTCTCCTTGGGGATGACCCGCTTCATGGCTTCAATGGCCACCTCGATCATGGAGTCGTCCGGCTCGTTGGTGGTGAAGTTCTGCATCCACAGGCCGGGCCGGGCCAGGAAGTTGGTTACCGGGTTGTCGTGGCCCCCCACGTAGCGGTTGAACTCGTAGGTGATGCCCACCACCAGGGGCAGCAGCAGGAGCTGAATCAGCATCCGCAGGAACACGTTGTCCACCGGAAACAGGGCGAAGATCACGGTATTGATGAGGATGGCCACGATGATGACCACCAGCATGAAGCTGGTGCCGCAGCGGGGGTGGTGCTTGGGCATGGGCCGGACGTTGTCCACCGTCAGCTCCAGGCCCCGCTCGTAGCAGAAGATGGTTTTGTGCTCCGCCCCGTGATAGGAGAAGAGGCGGCGGATGTCCTTCATCCGGGACACCAGGATCAGGTAGGTCATGAAGATGGCGATGCGCAGCACCGCGTCCACCAGGTTGCGGATCAGGACGCTGTCCGTCACCAGCTCCACCAGGCTGGCCAGGAAGGTGGGCAGCATCATGAACAGGCCGATGGAAAAGGCCACCGCCACCACCACGGAGAAGGCGATGACCGCCTTCTCCACCTTCTCGTTGCCCAGCTTCTCGTCCAGCCACTTCTCAAACTTGGAGGGTTCCTCCGCCGACAGGTCCTCCTCAGGGTAGAAGTCCGCGGAGAACATCAGGGCCTTCACCCCCCGGTACATGCTGTCCAGGAAGGTGACGCTGCCCCGGATCAGGGGAAGCCCCAGGATCGGGTAGCGGTCCCGGACCAGCTTCAGCTCCTCCTCCCGGACCACCAGTCCCTCGGGGCTTCGGACCACAATGGCCTGCTTCTCCGGGCCCCGCATGAGGATGCCCTCAATCAGCGCCTGTCCGCCGATGGTGGTGCGGAAGGCGCCGCTGTTTTCCTTTTCTGTCATAGTTCAGCCTTTCTCTTTGTTGAAATCAAGTATAGCACAGGCGGGAACAAATTGCAACATTTGTTCTTTTATTCTGTTACGCCCTGGGCAGGGTGATGGTGACCAGGCAGCCGCCGCCCTCGGCGTTGCCGATGTCGAAGGTGCCGCCGTGGAGGTGTATGATCTCGTCGCACACCGCCAGGCCGATGCCGCTGCCCCGGGCCTTGGAGGAGCCCTTGTAGAACTTCTGCTTGACGAAGGGCAGCTCCGCCTCGGGGATGCCGGGGCCATAGTCGCGAACGGTGATGATGATGCGCCCCTCATCCCCCCGGACAGCGGCGTCGATGCGCTTCCCGGCGCCGCCGTGCTTGGCGGCGTTGTCCAGCACGTTGCAGAATACCTGCTTGAGCCGCTCCGGGTCCCCGGGGATGGGGTCGAAGAGCTCGTCCCCGCCGTCGTAGGTCAGTTCAATGGACTCCTGCTTGAACAGCTCCCGGTAGGTGTAAATGGCGTCCTCGAACTCCGCCTGGAGGTCCACCTGTTCGATACTCAAGGTGAAGCGGCCATCCTCCATCTTGGAGAAGTCCAGCAGCTCCTCCACCATGGTGGTGAGGCGGCGGGACTCCTTGAGGATGATGTGTACGCCCCGGCGGCGCTGCTCGCTGTCCCCGCCGCCGGTTTTCTCCAGCTCCAGCAGGGTCTCCCCCCAGCCGTTGATGGCGGTGAGGGGGGTGCGCAGCTCGTGGGAGACGGAGGAGATGAACTCGCTTTTGATCTTCTCGCTCTTGGCGATCTTGCCGGACATGTCGTTGATGGCGTCAATGAGCTGGCCGATCTCGTCCTGATAGTGGTTCTCCATCTGGGCGCCGTAGCTGCCGCCTGCGATGCGCTTGGCGGTCTCCGTCACCTCCGCCACCGGCTCCACCACGTTGTTGATGAACACCATGTTGGACACGTACACCATGGTCAGGGCCAGCAGCAGAAGGGCTGCCGCCACGGCCACGGTGATGAGAATCTCCCGCTGGACGGCGGACATGGAGGTGACGTAGCGCAGGGCGCCCTGGACCCTGCCGTTGACCACCAGCGGCGCGCACACGGACATGATGTGCTCCCCGGTGCTGGGGTCCACCCCCCGGTAGTCCGTGAGCACCCCGTTCTGAAGGGCGCCGGTGATGTCCGTGGTATCCGGGGTCAGGCCCGTGGTCAGGCCGCTGGAGCTGCTGATGATCCGGCCGCTGTCTCCGATGACCTGGACCTCGAGAAAGTCCTTTTCAGTAAACTCCTGGGTGAAGCGGGTGGCATACTGGTTGAACTCCGCGTAGCTGTTCATGGAGAAGGTGGTAAAGTAATCGCTGGCGTGGACCGCCCGGGTCCGCAGTCCGTCCAGCATCATGTTGTAGTAGTAGTTCACCATGATCACGCAGAAGGTCATAGCCACCAGAACAGCCACTACAAAGATGGGGCTCAGGGAGTTCACCAGCCACCGCTTGCGGAGGCCGTAGATCTTGGTGGTCTGCTTTTCTGTTTTTCCCATCAGCGGCCTCCTTTCTTTTTCTCACGGATCGCTGCCATTCTGGCCGAAGCCCGTTTTTGATTTTTCTGTGCCAACGCATGGCACCGATGGGCTTAGATTCGCGTATCGCGGGGCGGGTGGGGGAGAAACATTTTTCTCCCGAATCGGTACTATTCTATTCGGTACCTCCCGGGCCTCCCCGGCCCAGGCCTGGTTTTTGTGGGGACTACCCGTCCCTTCACCTCGGGAGTATCGGGGGCTACCCGCCCCCGCACCCCGGGGTTCACTTTTGGACGCCCAAAAGTGAACCGAAAAACCGCCAAAACCAATGGTTTTGGATTCCTTTGTCTTACCTAGTCTTTATCGGATTTGAGACATCTCCGAACAGAATTAGATTTTTATCATCTAATCCGTGGCTGGGCTATCAACGAAACTCTGCCTGCCGGTCTGTTAAAGGGAGACATGTTTCGTTAGGGCTCTCGCCGGGAGTCCGGCGTACAAGTGTTTTCGCCAAAGGCGAAAACCTTGGCGCAAGGCGGGATTCATTCCCGCCGCGCAGGTAAAATTGATAGGGGTCCCCGGACAGTCCGCAGGACTGGCTGGGGGAAATCCAAAAGGGGGCGGGCGCCCC
>DVGP01000148.1 GCA_018712665.1 Candidatus Pelethomonas intestinigallinarum
CTGTAACGATTTTGACCAAAAAGCTACTGGACTTACCCCCGCCGATTTGTTAAAATATTGTCAGAGATATCCCCCAACTTCACGCCCATTGAAAAGGAGGTATCCCCCATGAAAGCGAGGAGAGTTTTTTCTGTCGCCGCCATCGCGCTGAGCCTCTGCCTGCTGGCGGGGCTGTGCGGCTGCTCCGGTGAGGCGGAGGTCTCACCAGCTCTGGAATTCCAGGGCATCCCCTGGAACAGCAGTCCCGAGGAGGTCTGCGAGGCCCTGGGGCTGGACATCAATCGCCAGGAGCTCAGCACCACCAGCGACGGCTCCCAGCTGCTGACGGTCTCGGGCAGTGAGTTTTTCGGAGAACCGGCGGTGTATACCTATTTTTTCTTCGACAACTATACGCCAGAGGCCAGCGACTACTACGGCCTCAGCATGGTGCAGATATTCTATCCCGAGGACTGCGATAAAGGGGCAATTCTGTCCGCTCTGACCAAGGAGTATGGTCCAGAGGCCCAGGAGTACACCCAGTACAGCTACTTTACCGGCGAGGAGATAACATACACGAAAACGGAGGAGGGAAGCTCCCGCTGGTTCTCCCAGCGCACCATGGCCGATATCCTGACCAACCTCTCCGAGGAGGACAGGCAGACATTTCTCGATTTTTATGTGGATGGCCTCAGCGACGAGGCCGCGGAAGCCTTCGCGGCGGCTGAGCCAGCCGCGTACATCCAGTGGGAAGAGGACTACTACAGCTGGGTCTCCAATTCCTTCGGCGGAACGCAGTCGCAGCATGAGGAGTACGGGCGCGTCGCCTGGGTCAACCTCAACGGCGCTATTGTCGCCCGTGCGAAGCAGATGTTTGGAGCCGACGAATAATACTCCGTAAAGATATTGTTAGAGATATTCCCCCAACTTCACGCCCATCGAAAAGGAGGTATCCCCCATGAAAGCGAGGAGAGTTTTTTCTGTCGCCGCCATCGCGCTGAGCCTCTGCCTGCTGGCGGGGCTGTGCGGCTGCTCCGGGGAGGCGGGAACCCCGGCGGAGCCCACCGGCATAGAGTTTCAAGACATCCCCTGGAACAGTGGTCCCGAGGAGGTCTGCGAGGCCCTGGGGTTGAACATGGACACGCTGGAGCGGGAGGAAGACAGCTACTCCGTCACCTTGACGGCGCGGGACATGGAGGCCTTCGGGACCACAGCCACACTGGCGCAATTCCGCTTCTTCAACTTTTCCCCGGAGGAGGGCGGCTACTGCGGCCTGGACCAGGTCCATATCGTCTTCCCGGAGAGCGCCGACAAGGAGGCGGTCCTGGCCGCGTTGACGGAGGCCTTCGGCCCGGAGGCCCAGGAGTACACCCAGTACGACTACATCACCGGCAGGCCGCGGACCTACGCCAAGGAGGAGGGAATCTCCCGCTGGTTCTCCCCGACCAAGCTGGGCGACGTTCTGTCCGAGGAGGAGCGGCCGGCCTTCCGGGATCTGTACCTGATGGGGCTCAGCGACGAGGATCTGGCAAGCCTCATGGAATCGGAGCCCGTGTCCATCGCCACCTGGACAGAGGACTACTACGGTCAGATCGAGGCCGAGCACGGCAGCACCCCCGCTCTGAAGGCCGCTGTCGAGGAGTACGGGCGGGTGGCGACCCTCGATCTCAACGGCGAGCACATGGCCCGGGTGCTCCAGATGTCCTAGCCCTCCGGAATATACCGGCAGCCGCCTCTCTCAGGAGGCGGCTGCCGTCTCGTTTTCGGAGCAGTCGGGCAGATCGTTTGACAACAAGAGAGCGCCGGGGCCTGTGCCCCGGCGCTCTCTCTTGAAATTGGAGGATCAGATGAAAAAGAAGTCTTGTCTCTTGCAAGTATTAAGATACACAGCTTTTGTTAAGAAAACCAGCGGCAATCGTTACAAAAGTCTTAACTCTTTTTTTGCTATGCAAAAGCATAGCAAAAGTGGCCCTGTGCCGTCTCTGACGGCACGGCCTGGAATTTCAGCGCGTGGGCCGGGGACGGCCCACATGCGCGAAACTTCATGCGCCTCGCACCTCTGCTCGTTATCGTGGCGCGCTCAGGGCGCATGAAGCTTCCCCCCGCCGCTCACTCGTCGATGGTGGAGATGCGGCTGGTCACCGCCTCCAGCACGTCCAGCAGGGCCCGGACGGTGTCCAGGGAGGTGAAGGTGGTAAGGTTGTTCTCGATGGCCAGGCGGCGCATGGCCACGCCGGCGTTCACGTGCTGGGAGGAGCTCAGGTCCCGGGTGTTGATGATGTAGGCCACCCGGCCGCTGCGTATGAGGCCGGTGATCTCCGCCGGGTCCTCGGTGTAGTCCCGGCGGACCCGGGTGCGGATGCCGTGGTCCTTCAGGAACTGGGCGGTGCCGGTGGTGGCCTCAATATTGAAGCCCAGGCGGTAGAACCGCCCCACCAGGGGCAGGGCCTCCTCCAGGTCCTCCGGGCAGATGGACAGCAGCACCGTCCCGTGGTCCTGGAGCTTCATCCCCGCGGCCTGCATGGCCTTGTACAGGGCGTAGGGCAGCCGGTCGTCGTAGCCGATGGCCTCGCCGGTGGACTTCATCTCCGGGGAGAGGTAGGCGTCAAGCCCGGAGAGCTTGCTGAAGGAGAACACCGGCACCTTGCAGTACCATCTCTTCTTCTCCGGCGGGTAGAGCTCCGTGAAGCCCTGGTCCCGCAGGCTCTCCCCCAGGATCACCTTGGTGGCGATGTCCGCCAGGGAGTAGCCCGTGGCCTTGGAGAGGAAGGGCACCGTCCGGGAGGACCGGGGGTTGACCTCGATGATGTAGACCTTGTCCTCCCGGTCCACGATGAACTGGATGTTATAAAGGCCCACGATGCCGATACCCAGGCCCAGCTTCTTCGTGTAGTCCAGAATGGTGTCCTTCACCGCCTGGGAGATGGAGAAGGTGGGATACACGCTGACGGAGTCCCCGGAGTGGACGCCGGTGCGCTCCACCAGCTCCATGATGCCGGGGACGAACACGTCCCGCCCGTCGCAGATGGCGTCCACCTCCACCTCCTTGCCGATGATGTACTTGTCCACCAGCACGGGCTTGTCGGCGTCCACCTCCACGGCGGTCTTCAGGTAGCGGCGGAGCATCTCCTCCCCCGTCACGATCTCCATGGCCCGGCCCCCCAGCACGAAGCTGGGCCGGACCAGGACGGGGTAGCCGATGGCGGCGGCCACCTTCACGCCCTCCTCCACGCTGGTGACGGCCTCGCCCCGGGGCTGGGGGATGTCCAGGTCCCGGAGGACCTGCTCAAAGACTTTCCGGTCCTCCGCCCGCTCGATGGCGGCGCAGTCGGTGCCGATGATCTTCACCCCGTGGTCCATCAGGGGCTGGGCCAGGTTGATGGCGGTCTGGCCCCCCAGGGAGGCGATGACCCCCACGGGCTTCTCCAGCTCGATGACGTTCATCACGTCCTCCACCGTCAGGGGCTCGAAGTAGAGCTTGTCGCTGCAGGTGTAGTCGGTGGAGACGGTCTCCGGGTTGTTGTTGATGATGATGGCGTCGTAGCCGCTGGCCTTGATGGTCTGGACGGCGTGGACGGTGGAGTAGTCGAACTCCACCCCCTGGCCGATGCGGATGGGCCCGCTGCCCAGGACGATGATCTTCTTGTGGGGGGAGACGATGGACTCGTTCTCCTCCTCATAGGTGGAGTAGAAGTAGGGGACGTAGCTGTCGAACTCGCTGGCGCAGGTGTCAATCATCTTGTACACCGGGAAGATGCCCAGCTCCCGACGCTTCTCGTACACCTCCCGCTCCGTACACTTCCACAGCCAGGCGATGGCCCTGTCGGAGAAGCCCTTCCGCTTGGCCTTCCGCAAAATGGTCTCGTCCCAGGGCCGGGCCTTGATCTCCCCCTCGTAGCGGACGATGTTGGAGATCTTGTCCAGAAACAGCATGTCGATCTGGGTGGCCTCCCAGATGACCCCCAGGTCCGTGCCCCGGCTCATGAGCTCTGCGATGGCGAAGATCCGGTCGTCGGTGCCCAGCTTGATGTAGTCGGTGAGCTCCCGCTCGCTGTAGCTGTCGAACTTGCTCATGTAGATGTGGCCCACGCCGATCTCCAGGGACCGCACCGCCTTGAGGATGCTCTCCTGGAGGGTGCGGCCCACGGCCATCACCTCGCCGGTGGCCTTCATCTGGGTGGACAGGACGTTGCTGGCGCTGGTGAACTTGTCGAAGGGGAACCGGGGCATCTTGGTGACCACGTAGTCCAGGGTGGGCTCGAAGCTGGCGGGGGTGTTGGCCAGGCGGATCTCGTCTAAGTGCATCCCCACGGAGATCTTGGCGGACACCCGGGCGATGGGGTAGCCGCTGGCCTTGCTGGCCAGAGCCGAGGACCGGGACACCCGGGGGTTGACCTCGATGACGTAGTACTGGAAAGACTGGGGGTCCAGGGCGAACTGGACGTTGCAGCCCCCCTCGATCCTCAGGGCCCGGATCAGCCGCAGGGCGCTGTCCCGCAGGAGGTGGTACTCCTTGTTGGTCAGGGTCTGGCTGGGGGCCACCACAATGGAGTCCCCGGTGTGGATGCCCACGGGGTCGATGTTCTCCATATTGCACACGGTGATGGCGGTGTCGTTGGCGTCCCGCATCACCTCGTACTCGATCTCCTTGTAGCCCTTGATGCTCTTCTCGATGAGCACCTGGTGGACCGGGGAGAGCTCCAGGGCGTTGCGCATCATGTCCCGCAGCTCCCCGTCGTTGGCGGCGAAGCCGCCGCCGGTGCCCCCCAGGGTGAAGGCCGGGCGCAAGATCACCGGGTAGCCGATCTCTTCAGCGGCCTGGAGGGCCTCCTCCACGGAGTGGGTGATCTGGGAGGGCACCACCGGCTCCCCCAGGGAGAGGCACAGCTCCTTGAACAGCTCCCGGTCCTCCGCCTTCTGGATGCTCTCGTAGCTGGTGCCCAGCAGCTCCACGCCGCACTCGTCCAGCACCCCCTGGCGCTTGAGCTCCATGGCCAGGTTCAGCCCCGTCTGCCCGCCAATGCCGGGGACGATGGTGTCGGGCCGCTCAAAGCGCAGGATCTTGGCCAGATACTCCACCGTCAGGGGCTCCATGTACACCTTGTCCGCCACGGTGGTGTCGGTCATGATGGTGGCGGGGTTGGAGTTGGCCAGGACCACCTGGTACCCCTCCTCCTTCAGGGCCAGGCAGGCCTGGGTGCCGGCGTAGTCGAACTCCGCCGCCTGGCCGATGACGATGGGTCCGGAGCCGATGACCAGGATCTTCTTCAAGTCTGTCCGCTTAGGCATGGCGCTTTCCCTCCTCCATCATCTCAATGAACTGGTCGAACAGGTACCCGCTGTCCTGGGGCCCGGGGGCGCTCTCCGGGTGGTACTGGACGGAGAACACCCGGTCCCTGGGGCAGGCCAGCCCCTCCACCGTGTCGTCCAGCAGGTTGATGTGGGTCACCTCCAGGCCCGTGCCCTCCAGGGAGGCGCGGTCCACGGCGTAGCTGTGGTTCTGGCTGGTGATCTCCAGCTTTCCGGTGCCCAGGTTTTTCACCGGGTGGTTGCCTCCCCGGTGGCCGAACTTCAGCTTGTAGGTCCTGCCGCCGTAGGCCAGGGCGATCATCTGGTGGCCCAGGCAGATGCCGAAGATGGGGTAGAGCCCCCGCAGCTGCCGCACCAGGCGGATCACCGGCTCCACGTCCTCCGGGTCCCCGGGGCCGTTGGAGAGGAACACCCCGTCGGGGGCCATGCCCATGATGACGGAGGCGGGGGTGTCGTAGGGCACCACGGTGACGTTGCAGCCCCTGGCGTTCAAGGATCGGACGATGTTGAGCTTGATGCCGCAGTCCACCGCCACCACATTGTACCTGTGGTTGGAGGTCCGGGCGTACCAGCGCTTGCGGCAGCTCACCCGGGAGACCTGGTCCCGGGGCAGCTCCGTGGCCGCCAGGATGGCCAGGGCCTCCTCCCGGGGGGTGCCGATATCCGTGATGAGGGCCTTCCGGCTGCCGTGGTCCCGGATGCTGCGGGTCAGCTTCCGGGTGTCGATGCCCTCCACGGCGGGAATGCCGTAGTCCTCCAGGATCTCCGAGAGGGTCTTGGTGTAGCGGAAGTTGCTGGGGATGTCGTTGTACTCCCGGACCGCCAGGCCGCCGATGGTGGGGATCTTGGTCTCAAAATCCTCGTCTGTGATGCCGTAGTTGCCGATGATGGGGTAGGTCATCACCACCAGCTGGTCGGTGTAGGACGGGTCGGACACGATCTCCTGGTAGCCCACCATGGAGGTGTTGAACACGATCTCGCACACCCGGTCCCCCCGGGCGCCGAAGCGGTAGCCCCGGTACTCGCTGCCGTCGGCCAGCACGATCTTGCAGTCATAGTCTCTGATCATTTGCTCGCTCCTCTCCTCGCCCCGCGGACGGGGGCGGCTTTTTCAAAAAAAGAAAAACCCGGCTCACACAGACGGGAATACCAGTCCGTGGAACCGGGAAACAGAGGCGGCAGGGACAGCGGGACCAATACCGGGACCCGTTTGGCAAACACCGCTCAAAAGCCCTCTCTCCATGGTCAGCTCCCCCTTCCGCCGCAGCTAAATTTTTGTGAGGTATGCTAACTTTTATTGCGTATTTCCCCGTAGTTTCCGGAAAAACGTCTAAAATTTAACATACTTTTTTCACATTCGCTTTGAAAAATATCTCACAGATCCCGCCAAAAGTCAAGGCCGGGGAGAGAAAATATTTTCTCTTTATGGAACTTCCCCATAGGGGGGCTGGGGAAGGCGGGGCGGATTCATACAGAATTTCATCTTGCGTTTTTTTTCCGAAAATGGTAGGTTATATGTGTTAATTGAAGAAAAGCCCGCCTGCAACTGACGGGACTGTGGAGCACACCACATGGGAGCAGGCGGGCGGCACCTTTGTCGACCGTCTGGGCAGCCTGTCTCCAAAGGGGACGGGACTGCCCATTTTTTGTTGAAAGGCCCCTTTCAGCAGGAATTTTACGCATCGCGAGGAGGAAAAACGAATGAAGAAAGTCGCCGTCATCATGGGCAGCGCCAGCGACCTGCCGGTGGTCCGCAAAGCCGTGGACACCCTGCGGGAGTTCGGCGTACCCACCGAGGTCCACGTCTTCTCCGCCCACCGCACCCCGGAGCAGGCCGGCGCCTTCGCCCGGAGCGCCCGGGACAACGGCTTCGGCGTCATCATCGCCGCCGCCGGTATGGCCGCCCACCTGGCCGGGGCCATGGCTGCGGGCACCACCCTGCCCGTCATCGGCATTCCCATCAAATCCAAAAACCTAGACGGCGTTGACGCCCTTCTGTCCACGGTCCAGATGCCCTCCGGCATCCCTGTAGCCACCGTGGCCATCGATGGAAGCGTCAATGCCGCCTTGCTTTCCATCCAGATCCTGGCGGTGGAGGACGAGGGCCTGGCCCAGAAGCTGGCGGAGAAGCGGCAGCGGGACGCCCAGAAGGTCCTGGACGCCGACCGGGAGATCGAAGACGCCCTGGCTCACTGAGTCCGGCCCCGCCGGCATCTGAAAAAGAAAGAAAACATTATTGATACGGGAGGAACATACCAATGGAAAAGACCGTTCAGCTCTACGAGGGAAAGGCCAAGAAGGTCTACGCCACCGACGACCCCCGCTACGTGATCGTCTCCTACAAGGACGACGCCACCGCCTTCGACGGGACCAAAAAGGGCACCATCCGGGGCAAGGGCGCCGTCAACAACCGCATGAGCAACTTCCTCATGCAGAAGCTGGCGGAGGAGGGCGTCCCCACCCACTACGTCTCCGAGATCAACGACCGCGAGACCGTGGTGAAGAAGGTGGAAATCGTCCCCCTGGAGGTCATCGTCCGCAACGTATCCGCGGGCCACTTCGCCAGCCGCTACGGCGTGGAGGAGGGCATCGTCTTTGACGAGCCGGTGCTGGAGTTCTCCTACAAGAACGACGACCTCCACGACCCCCTGCTGAACACCTCCCACGCTCTGGCCCTGAAGCTGGCCACCCGGGAGGAGATCGAGACCATCCGCTTCATGGCCCTGAAGGTCAACCAGGTCCTCAAGGCCTTCTTCGCCCAGTGCGGCGTGAACCTCATTGACTTCAAGCTGGAGTTCGGCCGCCTGCCCAACGGCGAGATCGTCCTGGCCGACGAGATCAGCCCTGATACCTGCCGCTTCTGGGACGCCAAGACCGGGGAGAAGCTGGACAAGGACCGCTTCCGCCGGGACCTGGGCAACGTGGAGGAGGCCTATCAGGAGATGATGCGCCGGGTCTTCGGAGAGCAGGCATGAGCGGTCTCCACGAGGAGTGCGGCGTCTTCGGCATCTGGTGCCCCGAGGGCTCCTCTCTGAGCCCCGCCCACGAGGCCTACGCCGCCCTGTTTGCCCTGCAGCACCGGGGGCAGGAGGCCTGCGGCATCGCTGTGAACCACCGGGGCGTCATCCGCTGCCACAAGGACGTGGGGCTGGTGGGGGAGGTGTTCGACCAGGAGAAGCTGGACGCCCTCCAGGGGAACATGGCCACCGGCCACGTCCGCTACTCCACCACCGGCGACCCCCGGCGGGAGAACGCCCAGCCCCTGGCCATCACCCATGTGAAGGGCAATCTGGCCCTGGCCCACAACGGCAACCTGGTCAACGCCGGGGCCCTGCGCCGGCAGCTGGAGCTGAACGGCGCCATCTTCCGCTCCTCCTCCGACACGGAGGTCCTGGTCTACACACTGGTTCAGGAGCGGCTGAAAGCAAAGTCCATCGAGGACGCGGTGGTCAACGCCATGTCCGTGGTGGAGGGCGCCTACTCCCTGTGCATCATGTCCTCCCGGAAGCTCATCGCCGCCCGGGACCCCCGGGGGATGCGGCCGCTGTGCATGGGCTCCCTGGGGGACGCGGTGGTCTTCGCCTCCGAGTCCTGCGCCCTGGACGCCCTGGGAGCCCGGTTCATCCGGGACGTGGAGCCGGGGGAGGTCATCGTGGTGGACCACACCGGCGCGGTCCGCTCCCTCCACGCGCCCCAGAAGCCAAAGACCGCCGTGTGCGTATTTGAGTACATCTATTTCGCCCGCCCGGACTCCGTCATCGATGGGGCCTCGGTGGAGCTGGCCCGCCAGGAGGCGGGCAAGTACCTGTCATTGGAGCACCCCGTGGGGGCGGACATGATCATGGGCGTGCCGGATTCCGGCATCCCCGCCGCCATCGGCTACGCCCGCTGCTCCGGCATCCCCTACGGCGTGGGGCTCATCAAAAACCGCTACATCGGCCGGACCTTCATCCAGCCCGGCCAGGACAAGCGGGAGCGCAGCGTGCGGCTGAAGCTCAACGCCCTGCGGGAGGCGGTCCAGGGCAAGCGGGTCATCATGGTGGACGACTCCATTGTCCGGGGCACCACCTGCGCCCGGCTCATCAAGCTGGTCCGGGACGCCGGGGCCAGCGAGGTCCACCTGCGGATCTCCGCGCCCCCCTTCCGCCACCCCTGCTTCTTCGGCACCGACATCCCCGACCAGGATCTGCTGCTGGCCCACGGCCGGACGGTGGAGGAGATGCGGGAGATCATCGGCGCGGATACCCTGGGCTTTTTGTCCCTGGAGGCCACCCGGAAGATCGCCCGGGGCTGCCACCTGGACTTCTGCGACGCCTGCTTCACCGGGGAGTACCCCATGGACGTGCCCAAACAGGCCCAGAAAAATCTGTTTGAAAGTGAGATCGAGACATGAGTGAGAGCTATTCCGCCTCCTACGCCGCCGCGGGCGTGGACATCACCGCCGGCTACCGGGCGGTGGAGCTGATGAAGTCCCACGTGGCCCGGACCATGACGGCGGGGGTCTGTGGGGACATCGGCGGGTTCGGCGGCCTCTACCAGCCGGAGCTTTCCGGCATGTCCCAGCCGGTGCTGGTCTCCGGCACCGACGGGGTGGGCACCAAGCTTCGCGTCGCCCAGCTGATGAACCGGCACGACACCGTGGGCATCGACTGCGTGGCCATGTGCGTCAACGACATCATCTGCTGCGGCGCCAGGCCCCTGTTTTTCTTAGACTACATCGCCTGCGGCAAAAATATCCCCGAGCGGATCGCGGACATTGTGGGCGGCGTGGCCGAGGGCTGCGTCCAGGCGGGCTGCGCCCTCATCGGCGGTGAGACCGCCGAGCACCCCGGCGTGATGCACGCCGACGACTACGACCTGGCGGGCTTCGCCGTGGGCATCGTGGACCGGGAAAAGATCATCGACAAGAACAAGACCGCCCCCGGCGACGCGGTGCTGGCCCTGCCCTCCTCCGGCGTCCACTCCAACGGCTTCTCCCTGGTCCGCCGGGTGTTCAACGTGGAGCGGGCGGACCTTCACACCCCCATCGACGCCCTGGGGGGCCTGGGGCTGGGCCAGGCCCTGCTGACCCCCACCCGGATCTACGTCAAGGCCATCCTGGCCCTGCTGGAGCAGGTGGAGGTCCACGGCATCTCCCACATCACCGGCGGCGGCTTCTACGAGAACGTCCCCCGCAGCATTCCCCAGGGGCTGTGCGCCAAGCTGGAGAAGAGCGCCCTGCGGGTGCCCCCCATTTTCGATCTCATCGCCGAGACAGGCGCCATCCCGGAGCGGGACATGTTCAACACCTTCAACATGGGGGTTGGCATGACCGTGACGGTGCCCAAGAGCCAGGCGGACAAGGCCCTCTCCCTCCTGCGGGAAAACGGCGAGGACGCCTACCTCATCGGCGAGATCGTCACAGGCGAGGAGCGGGTGGTCCTATGCTGACGGCCCGAATCGCCGTGCTGGTCTCCGGCGGCGGCACCAACCTCCAGGCCCTCATCGACGCCCAGCGGCGGGGCGAACTCCACAGCGGGGTCCTCTCCCTGGTCATTGCCGACAAGCCCGGCGTCCGGGCCGTCACCCGGGCCCACGAGGCGGACATCGCCTGCGCCGTCATCCCCCGGCGGGAGCCGGGGTTCGAGGAAAAGGTCCTGGAGGCCCTGGGCCACTACCGGATCGACATGGTGGTGCTGGCCGGGTTCCTGGGCATCCTGTCGGCGGACTTCATCGCCCAGTTCCCCGGGCCCATCATCAACATCCACCCCTCCCTGATCCCCGCCTTCTGCGGCAAGGGCTTCTACGGCCTGAAGGTCCACCAGGCGGCTCTGGACTACGGGGTGAAGGTCACCGGCGCCACCGTCCACTACGTCAACGAGGTCCCCGACGGTGGGAAGATCATCCTCCAGAAGGCCGTGGAGGTCCAGCCCGGCGACACCGCCGAGGTCCTCCAGCGCCGGGTCATGGAGCAGGCGGAGTGGGTGATTCTGCCCCAGGCGGCGGAGCTGGTGGCACAAACAATTATGAAATAATGTGGGGCCTTCGGTCCCACACCCCAAGACCTCGGGGGTTTCACCCCCGAACCCCGACCTACTTTTTCCTCGTGGAAAAAGTAGGCAAAAACACGCACGGAGGGAGAAACCCTTTCGATGGGGTTTCTCCCCCGTGACCCCCTCTTCCACAACGACACAAAGGGGGGCGCCCGCCCCCCTTTGGATTCCCCCGCCAGCCCTATACTTGTCCTGTTGTTCTACGGATACTCCCGATGGTGCGTTGTAAGAAGAATGTTTCGACAAGCACCAAAAGAAACATCCATCTCTTTAAGAGGCCGGCAGGCGGAGTATCGTTGATAGACCCACTGTAGATTAGATGACAAAAACCTGATTCAGTGGCAGAGCAGTTTCAAATTTGATACAGACCGATTAGGAAAACAATCGGGATCCGGGGTGCCCCCGGCGATTTTTGGTGACTTTTTATCGCTAAAAAGTCACCCGGGTCCGGGCCGGGGAGGCCCGGGAGGTCGCGTATCGCAGAGCAGTACGTTTTGAGAGGTAACCATGGATATTTACAAGATTGAAGATTTGGGCCATCTCCTGGCCCGCAACCCCTACCCCGGCCGGGGCATCGTGGTGGGCAAGTCCGCCGACGGCCGCCACGCCGCCGTAGCCTACTTCATCATGGGCCGCAGCGAGAACAGCCGCAACCGGGTCTTTGAGGCCACGGAGGACGGCATCCGCACCCGGGCCTGGGATGAGAGCAAGGTGACGGACCCCAGCCTCATCATCTACCATCCGGTCCGCCGCCTGGATGACACCCTCATCGTCACCAACGGCGACCAGACCGACACCATCCGGGACGGGCTTCTGGCGGGCAAGACCTTCGGCCAGGCTCTGAAGGTCCGGCGCTTCGAGCCCGACGGGCCCAACTGGACCCCCCGGATCAGCGCCATCCTGACTCTGGCCGGCGGAGATTTTGACTATCATATGTCCATCCTCAAGAGCGCCGACGCCGAGGGCAGCGCCTGCAACCGCTTCACCTTCGCCTACGAGGCCCTGCCGGGCCTGGGCCACTTCCTCCACACCTATGTCACCGACGGGGACCCCATCCCCACCTTCCAGGGGGAGCCGGAGCGGGTGGCCATTGGGGACGACGGCGAGGCCTTCACCGACATGATCTGGTCCGGCCTCAACGCGGACAACAAGATCTCCCTCTACACCAACTGGATCGACCTGGCCACCGGCCGGGAGGAGGTCCGGATCATCAACAAGCACCAGTGAGACAAGACGAAGGAGGATCAGCCATGGAACGAAACCGGGACGGCTACGTCTCCCCCCTCTCCACCCGCTACGCCAGCCGGGAGATGCAGTACCTCTTCTCCGACAACAACAAGTTCCGCACCTGGCGGCGGCTGTGGATCGCCCTGGCCGAGGCGGAGCGGGAGCTGGGCCTGCACATCACAGAGGAACAGATCGACGAGCTGAAGGCCCACGCCGAGGACGTCAACTACGACGTGGCGGAGGCCCGGGAGCGGGTGGTCCGCCACGACGTGATGAGCCACGTCTACGCCTACGGCCAGCAGTGCCCCCAGGCGGAGGGCATCATCCACCTGGGCGCCACCTCCTGCTATGTGGGGGACAACACGGACCTCATCATCCTCCGGGACGCCTCCCGGCTGGTGCTGAAAAAGGCGGCCCAGGTGCTGCGGAACCTGGCGGACTTCGCCCGGCGGTACAAGGACCTGCCCTGCCTGGGCTACACCCACCTCCAGCCCGCCCAGCTCACCACCGTGGGCAAGCGGGCCACGCTGTGGATGAACGAACTGATGATGGACATGGAGAACCTGGAATACCAGGTCGCCACCCTCCGCTTCCGGGGGGCCAAGGGCACCACCGGCACCCAGGCCAGCTTCATGGAGCTGTTCGAGGGGGACGAGGAGAAGGTGAGGGCCCTGGACCGCATGGTGGCGGAGCGGATGGGCTTTGCCCGGTCCGTGGCCGTCTGCGGCCAGACCTACTCCCGGAAGACCGACGCCTACTTTCTTGCCGCCCTCTCCGGCTTCGCCCAGTCCGCCTGCAAGTTCGCCACGGACCTGCGCATCCTCCAGTCCTTCGAGGAGATGGAGGAGCCCTTCGAGGCCAGCCAGATCGGCTCCTCCGCCATGCCCTACAAGCGCAACCCAATGCGCAGCGAGCGGATCTGCGCCCTGGCCCGGTACGTGATCCAGGACGCGGTGAACCCCGCTATGACTGCCGCCACCCAGTGGATGGAGCGGACCCTGGACGACAGCGCCAACAAGCGCATCGCCGTGTCCGAGGCCTTTCTGGCGGTGGACGCCATTCTGGAGATCTATATGAACGTCACCGCCGGGCTGGTGGTCTATGACCGGGTGGTCAGCCGCCGGGTGATGGAGAAGCTGCCCTTCATGGCCACGGAGAACATCATGATGGAGGCCGTCAAGCGGGGCGGGAACCGCCAGGAGCTCCACGAGGCCCTGCGGGAGCACTCCCACGCCGCCGCCCGCCGGGTGAAGCTGGAGGGCGGACAGAACGACCTCATCGACCGCATCGTGGCCGACCCCCTCTTCCCCCTGACCCGGGGGGAGATCGAGGAGCAGATGGCCCCGGAGAAATACGTGGGCCGGGCCCCCAGCCAGGTGACGGAATTTCTGGACCAGGAAGTCGCTCCCCTTCTGGCCCGGTACCCCGACGAGGACATCCACGGGGAGCTGAACGTCTGACACGCAGGAAAGGAGACCGCTCATGAACGAACTGGAACTGAAATACGGCTGCAACCCCAACCAGAAGCCCGCCCGCATCTTCATGCGGGACGGCGGCGACCTGCCCATCCAGGTCCTCAACGGCAAGCCGGGGTACATCAATTTCCTGGACGCCTTCAACGCCTGGCAGCTGGTCAAGGAGCTGAAGGAGGCCCTGGGTCTCCCCGCCGCCGCCTCCTTCAAGCACGTCTCCCCCACCTCCGCCGCCGTGGGCCTGCCCCTGGGCGACAGCCTGAAGCGGGCCTGCTTCGTGGACGACGTGGAGGGCCTGGACGACAGCCCCCTGGCCTGCGCCTACGCCCGGGCCCGGGGCACGGACCGTCTGTGCTCCTTCGGCGACTGGGCCGCCCTCAGCGACGTGTGCGACGAGACCACCGCCCGGCTCCTCCAGCGGGAGGTGTCCGACGGTGTCATCGCCCCAGGGTACACCGACCAGGCCCTGGCCATCCTGAAGACCAAGCGCAAGGGCGGCTACAACATCGTCCAGATCGACCCCAGCTACGTCCCCGCCCAGCAGGAGACCAAGGACGTGTTCGGCGTCACCTTCCAGCAGGGGCGCAACGACGCCCGCATCGACATGAGCCTGCTGGACAACGTGGTCACCTGCAACAAGAACCTGCCGGACTCCGCCCGGCGGGACCTGATCGTGGCCCTCATCACCCTGAAGTACACCCAGTCCAACTCCGTGTGCTACGCCTTCGACGGACAGGCCATCGGCGTGGGGGCCGGCCAGCAGAGCCGTATCCACTGCACCCGTCTGGCGGGCACCAAGGCGGACACCTGGTTCCTGCGCCAGCACCCCAAGGCCCTGAACCTCCCCTTCCTGCCCTCCCTAGGCCGGCCGGAGCGGGACAATGTCATCGACAGCTATATCAACGGCAACGAGGAGGACGTGTGCGCCGAGGGCTTCTGGGAGAAGCACTTCATCTGGCGGCCCGATCCCCTCAACGAGCGGGAGAAGCGGGCCTGGCTGGACCAGACCAACGACGTGTCCCTGGCCAGCGACGCCTTTTTCCCCTTCCCCGACAACATCGAGCGGGCCCGCCGCAGCGGCGTGCGCTACGTAGCCCAGCCCGGCGGCTCCATCCGGGACGATCTGGTCATCGCCAAGTGCGACGACTACGACATGGCCATGGTGTTTACCGGACTGCGGCTGTTCCATCACTAAAATTTTACGGGGGCTCCGCCCCCGGGCCCCGTTTTCGTGGGGCCTCCCCGGCCCCACACCCCGGGTCACTTTTTGTACGGACAAAAAGTGACCAAAAAACCGCACGGAGGGAGAAACCCTTTCGATGGGGTTTCTCCCCCGTGACCCCCTCTTCCGCGACGACGCAAAGGGGGCAACGCCCCCTTTGGAATCCCCCCAGTCAGTCCTGCGGACTGCCCGGGGACCCCTATTGATCTCACTTGCGCGGGCGAAGTGAATTCGCCCTTACGCCAAGGTTTTCGCCAAAGGCGAAAACGCTTGTACGCCGGACTCCCGGCGAGGACCCTAACGAAATATGCCCCCTTTAAGAGGCCGGCAGGCGAAGTATCGTCGATAGACCCGCTGTAGATTAGATAGCAAAAACTAATTCGGTGCAGAGATGTCCCAAGACTGATACAGACCGATTGGGAAAAGGAATCCAAAACCTTGGTTTTGGCGGTTTTTCGGTTCACTTTTGGGCGTCCAAAAGTGAACCCCGGGGCGCGGGGGTGGGTAACCCCCGCTAAATCCCAGGGCCTGGGCCGGGGAGGCCCGGAAGGCA
>DVGP01000149.1 GCA_018712665.1 Candidatus Pelethomonas intestinigallinarum
TCCCCCATCGCCCGGATGCCCGACAGCGACTTCATTGAGTTCCACGCCGAGAACGCCGGGGAGAACGCCAAGGCCATTGTGAAGCTGGCCGTGGAGAACTTCAAGAACCGCAACCAGGATCTGGTACATATCCCCGACCTGAAGCAGGACGCCACCGTGGGCTACTCCGTGGAGGCCATCAAGAAGTGCCTGGACGGCGTCACCAACACCCAGGTGGACGTCACTGGTACCATGAAGCCCCTGGTGGAGTGCGTCAAGTCCGGCGTCCTCCGGGGCGCCGTGGCCATGGTGGGCTGCAACAACCCCAAGGTCCGCCCGGATACCGCCCACATCGAGCTGATGAAGAAGCTCATCGCCAACGACATCATCGTCGTGGTCTCCGGCTGCTCCGCCCAGGCCGCCGCCAAGGCCGGCCTGCTGAGCAAGGAGGCCAAGGAGCTCTGCGGCGACGGCCTGAAGCGGGTATGCGAGCTGGTGGACATTCCCCCCATCCTCCACATGGGCTCCTGCGTGGACATCTCCCGTATGATGATCCTGGCCAGCGACATCGCCAAGGACTCCGGCTGGAACATCTCCCAGATCCCCCTGGTGGGCTGCGCCCCCGAGTGGATGAGCGAGAAGGCCGTGTCCATCGGCAACTACGTGGTGGCCACCGGCATCGACACCTTCCTGGGCGTGGACCCCTACACCAAGGGCTCCACCGAGGTCACCGAGCTGCTCCAGGGCGAGCACGGCATCAAGGACTGGGTCGAGGCCAAGTACACCGTGGAGCTGGACATCGACAAGCTGGGCGATAAGATGATCCAGGCCATCGAGGATAAGCGCGCCGCCCTGGGCATCTGAGACAGTGTCCTGTCCATACTTTTCTTTGAAAAGAAAAGTATCAAAAGAAACTTCTGCGCGAAGCTCCGCTTCGCTTATGTGATCCCTTTGCTGTCCGCATTATTAAGAAAAATATAGAGCAAAGCGCAGCTTTGCGGCAAAAAGTTCTTTTTGCTTCTTTTTCTTTCAAGAAAAAGAAGATAGAGCACTCCCGGAGGTAGTGGAAATGAAAGTTGCGATCACCGGCAAGGGCGGGGTAGGGAAGACCACCTTCGCCTCCACCCTGTGCCGGCTGTATGCCGACGAGGGCCGGAAGGTCCTGGCCGCCGATGTGGACCCCGACGCCAACCTGGGGCTGGCCCTGGGGCTGACGGAGGAGGAGGTCAACGCCATTGTCCCCGTCTCAAAGATGAAGGAGTTGGCCAAGGAGCGGACCGCCGCCAACGCCAGCAACACCTTCTACAAGCTCAACCCGGAGGTCTCCGACCTGCCCGACGCCCTGAGCCGGGACGTCAACGGGGTGAAGCTGCTGGTCATGGGCACGGTGGACACCGGGGGCAGCGGCTGCGTCTGCCCGGAGCACGTGATGCTCAAGGCCATCCTCTCCAACCTGGTCTTCCGCAAGGACGACGTGGTGGTCATGGACATGGAGGCGGGGCTGGAGCACCTGGGCCGGGGCACGGCCAGCATGATGGACCAGTTCATCGTGGTCATCGAGCCCGGCGCCCGGTCCATCCAGACCTATGAGCGCATCAAGCAGCTGGCCCGGGACATCGGCGTCACCAGGGTCAGCGTGGTGGCCAACAAGGTCCGGGACGGGGAGGACGAGGACTTCATCCGCGCCCGGGTCCCGGAAGAGGACCTGCTGGGGTTCATCCACTACAACGCCGACGTCATTGACGCCGACCGCCACGGCCAGTCTCCCTACGACTTCAGCCCTCAGGCGGTGGAGGAGATCCGGGCCATCAAAGCGAAAATGGACGCGAGGGAAGCACGGGAATAAAATTTGCTGAGAGCACCGTAAGGAGTGAAAAGTTAGATGAAAACATTGTTCGAGAGAGTTTTCTCAGGCAACGACGAGATGTACGCTCTTGCGCAGAAGGCGGTGGATGAGGCTCTGGCCAAGCTGGGCCCCGACGCCCCCGCCACCTTCGGCGACACCGCCTACAGCCTGCCCTGCCTGTACGCCATGACCGGCCGGAAGGTGGCCACCGTGGGCGAGGCCAAGGACGCCCTGGAGACTACCATTAAGGCCTTCATGACCCGCAGCAACCGCACCAAGGACATCTTCACCTCCGGCGTGGCCACCGCCCTGTCCGCGGAGATCATCGAGCTGATGAAGTGGGCCACCCACGGCGGCTGCCCCTATGAGGAGCCTGTCATGGGCCACTTCACCGACGCCCAGGTCCGTGAGCTGGGCGTGCCCCTGGTCACCCGGGACATCCCCGGCGTGGCTGTGATCATCGGGCCCGCCCCCACCGCTGAGGAGGGCGTGGCTCTGGTCAAGCAGTACCAGTCCCAGGGCATCTTCGTCACCCTGGTGGGCGGCATCATCGACCAGTGTGTGGCCGCCGGCATGAAGCTGGGCTTCAACGTCCGCTGCGTGGCCCTGGGCCACGACCTGAGCAGCGTGGCCCACGTGGTCAGCGTGGCCCTCCGCGCCGCCATCATCTTCGGCAGCACCGAGGCCGGCGACTATGAGGCCATGTGGCGCTACACCATGGACCGCGTCTTCGCCTTCGTCAACGCCTTCGCCCCGGTGGACGACATGACCGTGGCCTGCGGCGCCGGCGCCATCCAGCTGGGCTTCCCCGTTGTCACCAACGACACCGAGGAGAACAACATGTTCCGCATCCCCAAGAGCCTGATCATCCAGGAGGATGTGAGCAAGTTCAACGCTACCTCCCTGGAGGCCCGGGACATCAAGATCAAGATCACCAACATCGATATCCCCGTGGCCTTCTCCTCCGCCTTCGAGGGCGAGATCGTCCGCCGGGGCGACATGCAGCTGGAGTTCGACGGCTCCCGGAAGACCGGCCTGGAGCTGGTGCGGAGCAAGGAGCTCAGCGAGATCGAGGACCACCGCTTCACCCTCATCGGGCCGGACTTCGACGCCTTCGAGGCCGGCAGCAAGGTGGACTTCTGCATGGTGGCCGACGTGGCCGGCAAGACCATGTCCAGCGACTTCGAGCCCGTCTTCGAGCGGAAGTTCCACGCCTACATCAACTGCATGGAGGGTGTGATGCACACCGGCCAGCGGGATATGATCCGCATCCGCATCAGCAAGGCCGCCTTTGATGCCGGCCTGCGGGCCAAGCACTTCGCCGAGGTGCTCTACGCCAAGCTGAAGAGCGACTACGAGGCCGTCATCGACAAGTGCGAGGTCACCATCATCACTGACCCCGAGAAGTGCGCGGCTTTCCGCCAGGAGGTGGCCATCCCCGCCTACGACAAGCGTGACGAGCGCCTCCAGAGCCTCACCGACGAGAACGTGGACCAGTTCTACACCTGCATCATGTGCCAGTCCTTCTCCCCCAGCCACGTGTGCATCGTCACCCCCGAGCGTCTGGGCCTGTGCGGCGCGGTGAGCTGGCTGGACGCCAAGGCCACCAACGAGCTGGACCCCTCCGGCCCCTGCCAGATCGTCCCCAAGGCTCATGTCATCGACGAGAACATCGGCCGCTGGGAGGAGGTCAACGAGGCCGTCAAGAAGTACAGCCAGGGCGCCCTGGAGTCCGTCACCCTGTACTCCATCATGGAGGACCCCATGACCTCCTGCGGCTGCTTCGAGTGCATCTGCGGCATCGAGCCCTTCTCCAACGGCGTCATCATCGTCAACCGTGAGCACGCCGGCATGACCCCCCTGGGCATGACCTTCTCCGAAATGGCCTCCATGACCGGCGGCGGTGTCCAGACCCCCGGCTTCATGGGCCACGGCAAGCACTTCATCGCCTCCAAGAAGTTCATGAAGGCCGAGGGCGGCATCGAGCGCATTGTCTGGATGCCCAAGGCCCTGAAGGACCAGGTCTCCGAGCGCGTGAACCAGACCGCCAAGGAGCTCTACGGCATTGAGAACTTCTGCGACATGGTGGGCGACGAGACCATCGCCGAGGACCCCGAGACCCTGCTGGCCTTCCTCACCGAGAAGGGCCACCCCGTCCTGTCCATGGATCCCCTGATGTAACGCCCGCCCCTTATATGCATAAGAGCCGCCGCCCGGTGCCGGGCGGCGGCTCTCATGCATTAAAACCACTTTTTCTTCTTGAAGATCCAAAAGCACAGAGCGCACACCAGGGCGCTCAAGGCAATGACATAGGCGTAGCCCAAGGGCCAGCTCAGCTCCGGCATATTGAAATTCATGCCATACCACCCCGCGACCAGAGTCAGGGGCATGAACACTGCGGTCAGCAGGGTCAGCAGCTTCATCACCTGGTTCTGCTCGATGTCGATCTGAGCCTGGTAGGCCTCCCGAACCTGGGTGACGTATTCGTGCTGCTCCAGCGTGGTCTGCCGGAGGTATGAGAGACGCCGCTGCAGCAGGATCAGCCGGGCCAGGGCAGGCTTGGGAATGCTGCCGCTCTCGTTTTCCGCCAGCCGGTCTGCCGCCAGCCCCAGGTGGTCGTAATATCGCTTGGTCCGCAGCAGGGTGCGGCGCAGACTGGCGATGCGGTCTGACGCCCGACGCAGGGGCTTGGCCGCCTGAATAATCCCCAGCTCCAGCTCATTGATGGCCCCTTCCAACCGCTCCAGATTGTCAAAGTCATTTTCCAGCAGCAGATACAGGAACCAGGCCAGAGCCAGGAAGGGCTCCTCCCGTGCCTGAGGCGGCAGGTCCTCCAGGGTTTCCTTCAACCGCGCCCGGTCTCCGGCAAGAAACAGGCCTCCCCGGGTGCAAAGAATCTCCAGCCGTTGTTCCAGTCCTTTGTCCGCGTCATAGTGGAGAAAACTGATGTAGTAGCTTCCATCGGGCAGCGGCAGGCAGGCGTGGCGGCGGCCGTGCTGGCCCGGCAGCGCCGCTCCCGCCCGAGTCCGAAGATGCTCCAGGCTGTCCAAAATCGTGATCTCCATACCGTGGGCCTCCTTCCCGGCTCTCTCCGCCATCATACTCCTTTTCCGCCGCCCTGGCAAGCCCCGGGCTGTTTGAAAGCTTGCAAAGCGGGAAACCACATGGTATGATGGTAGCACTATTTTGTGGGGTGTGTGCCATGATTTATACGATAACCACCAATCCCTCTCTGGACTACGCTGTGGAGGCGGACCTGATCCCCGGCCGGGTGAACCGGACGCGGTGCGAGAGCATCTACCCCGGGGGCAAGGGGATCAACGTCTCCCTCTGCCTTCAGCGCCTGGGAATGGAGACCAGGGCTCTGGGCTTTGCCGCCGGGCGTATCGGTCAGGCCATCCGGGACATGCTGGACGATCTGGACTGTCCCCACGAACTCCTGGAGCTGTCGGGCGGCGGCCAGAGCCGGATCAACGTGAAGTTCCGGGGCACGGCCTCCCAGCCGGAGACGGCGGTGAACGGCCGCGGCCCCGGACTGGGGGAGGCGGACCTGGCCCGGCTCCTGGCCCGGCTGGAGGACCTGGGGCCGGAGGACGCCCTGGTGATCTCCGGATGGGCCCAGTCCATCCCCTTCTATGTATCCCTGTTGGAGAGGGCGAACGCGGCCGGGTGTCTGACGGTATTGGACTGCACTGGGGAGGCCCTGTGGCAGTGCCTGAAGTGCCGGCCCTTCCTCATCAAGCCCAACCTCTCCGAGCTGGGAGCCCTCTTCGGCGTGGACGACCTGGACTACCTGGAGGGTGTGGAGCTGGCCGCCCAGGTCCAGCGGGAGGGGGCACGGAATGTGCTGGTGTCTATGGGCCCCGGCGGGGCTTTCCTGCTGACGGAGGATCAGCGGCTCTATCTGGCGCCCGCCTGCGGGGGACAGGCCCGCAGCACCGTGGGGGCGGGGGACGCTCTGGTGGCGGGGTTCCTCACCGGCCTGCGGCAGACGGAGGATTTTGTTCAGGCCCTTCAGCTGGGGGTAGCCGCGGGCTGCGCCGCCGCCTTCAGCGACTGGCTGCCCGCTGGGGAGGAGATCCGGGATATGGTGGACAAGATCCGGGTGGAGTCGGTCCGCTTTTAACCGAATTCGAGCAAAAAAGCGGAGATCCCGCCGGTACCGGCGGAATCTCCGCTTCTTACTGAGGTTATTGTGTTTCCGCCTCCAGGGCGTGGATACGTCGGCTGCACTTCCAGATGACTCGGAGAAACACGGCGAAGATGAGCAGAAACAGACAGGCTGTCAGGAGATAAAGCCCGTATAGCTGGCTATCCCAGGTCAGATTCGTCCAGACGCCGGCGGAGCAGCACAGCTCCAGGACAAGGGCGAAGAGGAAGAACCGCCGGATGCGGCGGTACAGGGCGATCTGGGAGCCGGGGTCCGTGTAGACCTGGAACGGGCCCTCCGCCGCCCGCCTCCGCAGATAGACCCAGCGGTACCACTGCTGGACCACCTCCACCCCGGCGTCCTCCATGAACTCCGTGTAGCCCTCGATGTCATTGGGCTGGAACCCCGCGCCCTCCGGCATGTCGATCTGGTAGATATACTCTCCGGGCTGGCAGGGGGCGAAGGTGTAGAGCCCCGCGAAGAAGCTCGTCATGGCCCAGCCCTTTTGGCACATCTCGTTGAGCCAGACCTCCTCCGCGTCCTTATCGTAGTACATCCTAAACCGCTTCATGGTCCGTCCTCCTCCATCTTCTCCCCGTTGGCCGTCAGCTCCCGCAGCCGGTCCATCTCCGCCCGGAACGCCGCCCGGCCCGCCGGGGTGATGCGGTACTCCTTCTTCTTCCGGGAGTAATCCTGGGCGCTGTAGAGCTCCAGCCACCCCCGGTCCAGCAGGGTGTTGATGGCGCCGTACAGCGTCCCGGGGCCCAGATTCACCCGGCCCCCGGTCATCTCCGCTACCTCCTGGATGATGCCGTAGCCGTGGATGGGCCGGCGGGCCGCCAGGAGGATGTAGAAAATGGCCTCGGTCAGCGGCTGATTTTTATCCACGGCCCTTCCACCTCCGCAGCTTCTCCCGGACCGAAAGCGGCAGCAGGCCCATCGCCAGACACACCGCCCCAAGACCCAGCAGCAGCCCGGCAAAAAAATCCGGCAGAGGGAACAGCCGTTCCCCGCAGAAATACGCCGCGGCGGCCAGACCGCCGGCGGCGGACCACATACTTCGTCTCATACCAGCGCCCACTCCTTTCCGCCGATAAACATAACGCTTTCCGATATATTATATATAGTGGGTCACCCTTTGTTTGTCAAGGGGAACCGGGACTTTGAATGCAGGATAGCCTATGCGAGCATGATCTCGTGCGTGGATGGTTTGCGGGTCTCACGGCGCGCAGTCAGCGCCGGAGGATACTATGCTCTCGTCCACATAGAATGCTCCGTCCCCGCAGGGGACGAGAATGCCTTGGCGGATCAGCTGCTGAAATTTGATTCCCAACCCTCTGAACACACCGGCTTCTTCGCAGGTCTTCGCTGTGCTTCTGGAGCCGGCCCCCGCCGCGAGAAAGGCGTTGATGATGCGCTTCTTCCGAATTGCTCCGGATGGTATGACCATTGCTGTGTCCTCCTGATCAAAATTATGGATCGTCACTTTGATTCCCTTGCGCGCTTCCTTAAAAAGGTTTGTCCGGGCAGGCGCACGCTTATGGCGTTACGATCGGTTTCCCCTCTTTGTCAAGCAACGGCGTAAAGCCTGCCGCGTTTCCGTTCCGATGAAAGACGTAGTTGACGCCTGTTTCCGTGTCTACCCAAATTTCAACCACATCAATGGCGCCCTGCTGATAAATTTTTTGAAATCGCTCCATCAATATTTCTCCTCGTCAGGCTGTGGCTTGCAGAATCAAACATATCGTAAGCTGATATATTTAATATATCAGCTTACGATATGTCTGTCAAGAGAAAGACGGCGGGGCCAGAGAAATGGCCCCGCCGCGCTGGGGATGTCTGCCGGTAACCTGAGAATCAGGCCTCCTCCCAGTCGAAGGCCCGGATGACCGCCCGCTTCCAGCCCTGGAGCTTTTTGTCCCGCTCCTGGGTGGTGATGGCGGGGAGGAAGGTCCGGTCCACGGCCCAGTTGCGGGCGATCTCCTCCTGGCTGGACCAGTAGCCCACGGCCAGGCCCGCCAGATAGGCGGCCCCCAGGGCGGTGGTCTCCACGCACACCGGACGGTGGACGGTGACCTGGAGGATGTCGGCCTGGAGCTGCATGAGCACATTGTTGGAGCTGGCCCCGCCGTCCACTTTCAGGCTGGTCAGGGCGATGCCTGAGTCGGCCCGCATGGCCTCCAGCACGTCGCTGACCTGGTAGGCGATGGACTCCAGGGTGGCCCGGATGATGTGGTTCTTGTTCACGCCACGGGTCAGGCCCACGATGGCCCCCCGGGCGTACTGGTCCCAGTAGGGGGCCCCCAGGCCGGTGAAGGCGGGGACCACGTAGCACCCGGCGGTGTCGGCCACCTTCCCTGCGTGGTACTCGCTGTCGGCGGCGGAGTCGATGAGCCGCATCTCGTCCCGCAGCCACTGGATGGCGGCCCCCGCCACGAAGATGGAGCCCTCCAGGGCGTAGCTGACCCGGCTGCCCAGGCCCCAGGCCACGGTGGTCACCAAACCGCTGCTGGAGAAGACGGGCTTATCTCCAGTGTTCATCAGCAGGAAGCAGCCGGTGCCATAGGTGTTCTTGGCTTGGCCGGGGGTAAAGCAGGCCTGACCGAAGAGAGCGGCCTGCTGGTCCCCGGCGGCCCCGGCGATGGGAATGGAACGGCCGAAGAACCCCGGGTCGGTCTCCCCATAGACCTGGCTGCTGGGAACGGGGGTGGGGAGCATGGACCGGGGAATATCCATGAGGTCCAGCAGCTCCTCATCCCAGTCCAGGGTGTTGATGTTGAAGAGCATGGTCCGGGAGGCGTTGGAGTAGTCGGTGACGTGGACCCGGCCTCCGGTGAGCAGCCAGATCAGCCAGGTCTCCACTGTGCCGAAGAGGAGCTCCCCCGCCTCCGCCCGCCGCCGGGCGCCGGGGACGTTGTCCAGGATCCAGCGGATCTTGGGGCCGGAGAAGTAGGCGTCCACCACCAGCCCCGTCTTCCGGCGGATTGCCTCCGCGTAGCCTCTTGCTTTCAGCTCGTCGCAGTAGGCGCTGGTGCGGCGGCACTGCCAGACGATGGCGTTGTACATCGGCTCCCCGGTGGCCCTGTCCCAGACCACGGTGGTCTCCCGCTGGTTGGTGATGCCGATGGCGGCGATGTCCGCGGCTGTGGCTCCGATTTTTCCCATGGCTTCCACCGCCACGCCCAGCTGGGTGGCCCAGATCTCCCGTGCGTCGTGCTCCACCCAGCCGGGCTTTGGGAAGATCTGCGGAAATTCCTTCTGGGCGGCGGCCCGGACGCGGCCCTCCTGGTCGAAGAGGATGCAGCGGTTGCTGGTGGTGCCGGCGTCAAGGGCCATGATGTACTGCGCCATGGTGAGGTCCTCCTTCTGTGGACAGGCCGCCGGTCAGGCGGCTGGCTTGATGGGAATACCTTACCACGGATCGGCGGAAAAGGGAAGAAAAACTTCCGGCAGGTCCCCGGTGTCCCCTGGAGAGGGCGCATAGGGACAGTCCCGGGGGACATAGGGTGAAGGGAAGGGAGGCGCGCCATGCTGACGACGGCCATGCTGCTGCTGAAGAGCAGCCTGTTTTTATCACTGCACCTGGCGGGAAACATCAGCTCTTTCCCCAAGCCCCTCAGCCCGGAGGAGGAGCGGTCCTGCCTGGAGCGCTGCGCCCAGGGCGACCTGGAGGCCAGGAATACGCTCATCGAACACAATATGCGCCTGGTGGCGCATATTATCAAGAACGGTTGATGCGGAAGGAAAGAAATCCCGCAAGGCCAGCGGCGACGCGGCTTTGCGGGATTTACTATGGGATAAAGCAAAAGGAAAGACTTTCTGGCGAGGCAGCGGACAAGCCAGGTTTGGGGATTATAACAGACATGTGGTCATCTGTTGGGGTGTAATAATACGGGGCGGCTTTTAAGGGAAAATACATTATTGTATACTCAAAATTATTTGGTCATTAGGAACGATAAAATAGCGAT
>DVGP01000150.1 GCA_018712665.1 Candidatus Pelethomonas intestinigallinarum
GGCGGGGTCTGTCCCTCCGGTCTCCTGGTCCGGCAGGGCGGGCTCCGGCGGCAGTTGAGGCTCGGTCCCGGCTCCCTGGTCCGCTGCGGCGCCGCCGGCGCCGGGGTCCGTCCCCGGATCGGTGACCGCGCTGTCCCCTGTCCCCGGGTCTGTCGGCGTGCCGCCGCCTTCGTCCGGATCGGTGTCCGTCCCGCCGTCACCGGGATCTGTTGCGGAACCATCCCCCTCGCCGGGGTCTGTTGTTCCGTCACCGGTACCGGGATCGGTGGTACCGTCGCCGGTCCCGCCGTCCTCGGGGAGGACTGGCTCCTCCTCTACAGGCTCTTCCTCCGCGGGCTCCTGCGTCTCAGTGGACCCGGAGGCCGAGCCGGAGGAGGAACCTCCGGAGCTGGAGGAACCGGATGAGGTGGGGTTTGCCCAGCGGGAGTCCAACAGCGTGCCGTTGGTCACGTAGCAGGACCCGTCGCTGTTGCGGACGATCACCTGCAGGTCCTCCTCGGTAATGTCCCGCAGATAGGGGTTGAACTGCTCATTGAGAAGGGGCAGCATCTCCTCGATGTCCGCGAAGACGTAGCTGCCGCCCCGGTGGGTCCGGGACTCGTTGGGCATGGTGCAGGACTGAATGGTGTCCGCGTCCATCCCCAGGGCCTGGGAGGCGAACCACATGAGCTCACCCAGCTGGAGGTCTGTCTCCACATGGTCCATGAAGATGCGGACAAATTCCCCGATCTTCGTCATGTTGCCCAGCTGCAGGACCTCCTTGGCCATGGCCTTCAAAAACGCCTGCTGGGTCTCCGTGCGTCCCAGGTCGCCATTCGCGTAGCCGGGCGTTACACCGTCGGAACGGGTGTTGTCATGGCGGTAGCGGATCACGCCCATGGCCTGCTCCCCGTTGAGGACCTGGAGGCCCTCCTCCAGGTGGATGTGCAGGTCCTGGTAGGGGTCGTCATAGTTCATATCCCGGGGCACGTCGAATTCCACGCCGCCTACGGCGTCCACCAGCTCCCCCACAGCCTCCCACTCAATGATGACGTAGAAGTCCGGGACAATGCCAGTGAGATACCCCACCTGGGTCTTCAGTCCCTCGATCCCGCCGCCGTTCTCCTCGCTGGCGTTATAGACGGAGTTGATCTTCTTGGTCGACCAGGACACATTCACCGCCGTATCCCGGGGAATGCTCATCATGTTCACCTGATCATTTGCCACATCATAGGATACCAAAATCAGGGTGTCCGTATTCCCGCCGCCGCCGGTGTCCCGACCGATCAGCAGGAAGGTGTAGTAATCCTCTTTCCGCCCGGCGGCAGTCTCAGGTCCCTCGCTCTCCTCCGTCTCCCCGCCGCCGGTCTGTACGCCGGGGCGGTCGTTCTGGCTGACGTCCGGGGCCCGGACAAAGGTGGCCCATACCCCCGCCACGACCAACGCCAGGGCGGCGACGGTTCCGGCAGCTATGAGGGCGGCCTTTTTCCCTCCAAGCCTCTTCCGCTTCTTTTTTCTTCTTTTTGTTTTTGTCTCCTCCTGAAAGGGATCACCGCCGGTATGCCACCCGCTCCCGCCGGCCTGATGCTTTCCTCTGGTTCCGCTCATGGTCGCTTTCCTTTCAAATAGTCCCTCGCCAACACACTGTTGGGATGCACCGGCATCCCCTTTTTCGCCAGATCCTCCACCGCCATGGTGAAGCCCAGCAGCAGCGCCCCGTCCAGATCCTCAAAGGCCAGGCGGCGCAGCTCCGTCAGGTCGCAGAAGTCCCGGGTGGGCTCGATGTAGTCCGCCAGATAGATGATCTTCTCCAGCAGCGTCATGTCCGCCTTGCCGGTGGTATGCCAGCGGATGGCGTCCCGGACCTCCCCGCTGACGCCGAAATCCGCGTAGGCCACCGCCGCGCCGGTGATGGCGTGGAGGAGCTTCCCCTCCCGCCGCTCTGCCGCGTCCGGCTCTATACCATATTGACGGCAAAGGGCCAGCTGAAGTTCCTTGTCAAATTTTTTAGTGCAGTCGTGGAGGAGGGCGGCCCGGCGGGCGGATTCCTCGTCCGCGCCCCAGCGCAGGGCCAGAGCCGCCGCCGTCTCCTCGGTGCCCAGCACATGGGGGATGCGCCGGGGGTCCAGCATACTCAGCGCCACGCACCGCAGATCCTCCAGGTCCAGCCGCCGCAGGTCGGCGCTCGTTCCGTACAGCCCCTCCCGCAGGATGCAGCCGTACACCGCCGGGGCAAGGAACTCCCGCCCCTGTCCCGCGGGGAGCATCTGACGCAGGCGGGTGGAGGAGATGTCCACCACTTCCTGAAGATCCACAAACTTCACGTGGGCGCCGAACTTCCGTTCCAGCCTCCGCTTCTGGGAGGCAAAATCCCCGGCGCTGTCCAGGGCGCTGCGGTGAAAGGCGCAGAGGGTACACAGCTTGGCGATCTCCTCCGGGTGCCGCCACTGGTGGAATGTGAGAAACATATCCGTCCCTAGCAGCAGGAACAGCTCTCCCTTGGGATACAGCGCCCGGATCTCCCGAAGGGTGTCCAGGGTGTAGCTCTTCCCCTCCCGGCGAAGCTCCAGGTCCGAGGCCTCCGCCACACCGTCCAGGTTCAGGGCCTGGACGGCAAAACGGGTCATCTCCAGCCTGTGCTCCGGCCCGGCCACATCCTCCGTCAGAGCCTTGTGGGGCGGGACACGGGTGGGAATCAGCAGCAGCTTGTCCAGCTTCAGCGCCTCGGCCGCCTGGCGGGCCGCCGCCATATGTCCCCTATGAATGGGATTAAAAGTCCCCCCGTATATGCCGATCTTCACAGGTCTTCCCCTTTTCTGTGTCTGAATCAATGTCCAATCTGATCTACAGCTGTAAATCAAACTTTAACATAACACATGCGTTATGTCAATCATCCTTCGGCTTCTTTCCGGGCTTATCCCGGAGCAGCTCGATCTTCCGCTTGCTCTTGTCGTAGTGCTGGCGGTAGAGGACGAACTTGCTGCCGATGACCTGGACCTGCTCGCTGCGGGTCAGGCGGGAGAGCTCGTCGCAGGCCTCCCGGGCGGTGAGGAGGGAATTTTCCAGCACACGGCACTTGATGATCTCCCGGGCCTCCAGGGCGTCGTTGGCCTGCTTGATCAGGTTCTCCGTGATACCGTCCTTGCCGATGATGACGATGGTGTCCAGCGTGTTGGCAATGCCGCGCAGCTGGGCGCGCTGCTTGCTTGTCAGTTCCATTCTTTACCTCTTTATTCCATTATTTATCTATACTTCGTACCGCTGCCGGCTCCGCCGGCAAGAGGTGGATCTTTCTTTTCTCAGTTATTTGGGGAGTTTCGCGCTCCGGCGCGAGTAACTTTTTCGACGCCGAAAAAGTCACCAAAAAGGCGCCGGGGACACCCCGGTCCCCGATTTTTTGTCTCAATCGGTCTCTATCAGGTTTGGTACTTCTCTGCCACTGAATCAGGTTTTTGTCATCTGATCTACAGTTTGGTGGTCAACGACGCTTTGGCCTCCGGCCCTGTTAAAGAGATACCGTCATCTATTGGTGCTGGTCGAAACATGGTCCTTGGAATGCACCTTCGGGAGTATCCGTAGAACAACAGGACAAGTATAGGGCAGGCGGGGAAATCCAAAAGGGGGCGGGCGCCCCCTTTTGTGTCGTTGCGGGGGGTGGTTCCCAGGAGGGGGACACAATCGAAAGTGTCCCCCTCCTGGGCGTGCTTTTGCCTACTTTTCCCACGAGGGAAAAGTAGGCCCGGGTCCGGGCCGGGAAGGCCCGGGAGCCATCGAATAGAATAGCAGCTATTCGGAGGAAAGAAATGTTTCTCCCCCTCCCGCCCGGCGATACGCGCTTCAGCCCTGCATCGGCCAGATGCGTTGACTCAGCGCCGGCAGGGCAGTAGAGAGCGCCAGCTCTCATTTCCCCTTCAAATACTCCCTCAGCTTTTGGTCAAACACCTCCAGCGCCTTGCCCCGGTGGGACACGGCGGCCTTCTCCTCCGGCGTCAGCTGGGCGTAGGTCTTGCGGAGCTGAGGCAGGAAAAACACCGGGTCGTAGCCGAAGCCGCCGTCCCCCTGGGGGGCGTAGGCGATCATGCCGGGGCAGATTCCCTCCGCCTCGATGGTGTCCCCGTTGGGAAAAGCACAGGCGATGGCGCTGGTAAAGTGGGCGGTCCGGTCCCGGGCCCCCCGCATATTCTCCAGCAGCAGACGGTAGCGGCCCACGTCGTCCAGCTCCGGGCCGCCGTAGCGGGCGGAGTAGACCCCCGGCGCGCCGTTCAGCGCGTCCACGCAGACCCCGGAGTCGTCCGCGATGGCGGGCAGGCCGGAGGCGGCCATGACGGCCTTGGCCTTCAGCATGGCGTTCTCCGCGAAGGTGGCGCCGGTCTCCTCCACCTCCACGTGGAGGCCCAGCTCGCTCTGGAGCACCACCTCCACCCCGTGGGCGGAGAGGATATTCTGCATCTCCACCAGCTTGTGCTGGTTCTGAGAGGCCAAAATAAATTTCATTTCTCAGCGGCTCCTTCCAATATCTCTTTCTGCCGGGCCAGAAGCTCCCGGATGCCCTTCTGGCACAGGGCCACCAGCTCCTGCTGCTCCTGAACGGTAAAGGCCCGGCCCTCGCCGGTGCCCTGGAGCTCCACCAGCTGGCCCTGCTCGTTCATCACGCAGTTGAGGTCCACCATGGCATGGCTGTCCTCCTCGTAGCACAGGTCCAGCAGGGGCTGGTCCTCCACGATACCGGCGGACACGGCGGCCACCTGACCCCGGATGGGGCTCTCCCCGATCCAGCCCAGCTCCACCATGCGGCGGCAGGCCAGGGCCAGAGCGATGTACCCGCCGGTAACGGAGGCGGTGCGGGTGCCGCCGTCACCCTGGAGCACATCGCAGTCAATGGTAATGGTGTAGGGGCCCAGGGCCGCCAGGTCCACCGCCGAGCGGAGGCTGCGGCCGATGAGCCGCTGGATCTCGGCGGACCGGGGACTCAGCTTCAGCTTGCTCACATCCCGGCGGCTCCGCTCCCGGTTGGCCCGGGGCAGCATGGAGTACTCCGCCGTCACCCAGCCGGTCCCCTCCGGCACGTGGCGGGGGGCGCCGGCCTCCACGCTGGCGCAGCACAGGACCTTGGTGTGGCCGCAGGTAATGAGGACGCTGCCCTCGGCGTAATCCACAAAGCCGGCGTCAATGGTCACCGGACGCAGCTCATCAAATTTTCTTCCGTCGATGCGGGTCATTCTTCTCTCTCCGTTTCTTTTCTGTCTTTCTCGTCCTTGTTCTTAGGGGCGTCCTCAAATTGAAAGCTGGCGAATACGACAAATATCCCCAGGACCAGGGCAATCACGCCCAGGCCCACCCCCAGGCCAGTCCAGACGGCGCCGGCCAGAAAGAGCGTACAGCCGACAATGCACAGCTTCACATTCGTCAGATCATTTTTCATGTTCCCTCACCGCTATACACGATTTCTTTGTCGTTTTTGTATCGAATCTATGTCGAAATTGAAAACATTCTTCCAATGGGGGTTCTTCTTAAATGGTGGGGGCGTTTCGCACTCCGGTGAAATGTTTCTACCCGTTACCCTCCGGGCCTCCCCGGCCCGGACCCGGGTTTTTAGCGGGGGCTGCCCGCCCCCGAACCCCGGGGTTCACTTTTGGACGCCCAAAAGTGAACCGAAAAACCGCCAAAACCAAGGTTTTGGATTCCTTTTCCTAATTGGTCTCTATCAGATTTGAACATTCCTTCCACCGAATATCGTTTTTTATCTAATCTGCAGCTTGGCGGTCAGCGATATTTCGCCTGCCGGCCTCTTAAAGAGAGACATGTTTCTTAGGGCGCTTGACGAAACAGGGGTCTTGTGACGCAGCCACGGGAGTACCCGAAGAAATTCAGGACAGGTTCCATCTATGCGGGGGATTCCAAAGGGGGACAAACGTCCCCCTTTGTGTCGTCGTGGGGGTGGGGTACATAGGGGAGAGACCCCATCGAAAGGGTCCCGCCCCTATGCGTGCTTTTGGGTACTTTTCTCACGAGAGAAAAGTACCTCGGGGTCCGGGGGCGAAGCCCCCGAAAAATCAGATCAGCGCCTCTACATAGGACTTGGCGTCAAAGGGCTGGAGATCGTCGATCCCCTCCCCCAGGCCCACAAACTTCACCGGAACCTGGAGGGCCTGGGCAATGGCGATGACGATGCCGCCCTTGGCGGTGCCGTCCAGCTTGGTGAGGACGATGCCGGTGAGGCCCGTGGTCTCCTGGAACTGCTTAGCCTGGATAAGGCCGTTCTGTCCGGTGGTGGCGTCCAGCACCAGCAGGGTCTCCAGGGCGGCCTCCGGCAGCTCCCGGTCGATGACCCGCTTCATCTTGGCCAGCTCCGCCATCAGGTGGCTCTTGTTGTGCAGCCGCCCGGCGGTGTCGCAGATGACCACATCCACGTGCCGGGCCTTGGCGGCCTGGAGGGCATCAAAGAGCACGGCACTGGGGTCCGCCCCCTCGTGCTGGCGGATCAGCTCGCACTGTGCCCGGCCCGCCCAGATCTCCAGCTGGTCGGCGGCGGCGGCCCGGAAGGTGTCCCCGGCGCACAGCAGCACCCGCTTGCCCTGGCGGCGGAGCCGGTCCGCCAGCTTGCCGATGGAGGTGGTCTTCCCCACCCCGTTGACCCCGATGACCAGGATCACCGAGGGCTTGGTGCTGAGGTTCAGGGACTGGTCTCCCACTTGCAGCTTCTCCGCCAGGATCCTCCGCAGGCAGTCCTTGATGGCCTCCTGGCCGGAGAGACGCTCCGCCACCATCTGCTGGCGGAGCTCCTCCACGGCGGCGGTGGCGGTCTCCACACCAACGTCCGCCATGATCAGCATCTCCTCCAGGTCCTCGAAGAAGGCGCTGTCCTCCTCGGAGATGGTATAAATGGAGAAAATGTCCGCCAGGGAGATCTTCTTCAGCCGCTGCCAGAAGCTGGGCTTCTTTTTCTCCGGCTCAGGCTCCGTCTCAGGTTCCGGCGCGGGGGTCTCGGGCTCCGCGCTCTCAGGCTGGGCTTCCTCCGCAACGGCGGCCTCCTCTCGTGCGGCTTCCTCCGCCTCCTCCTGAGAAGCGTCCTCACCGGGAGTCCCCTCCTCGGGCTGGACGTCCTCGGCCGCCACCGCCTCGTCCGCCTCAGCTTCGGACTCCTGGGCCTGGAGCTCCTCCAGGGCGTCCTCGTCCTCCCGCTCCTTTTTCTCCTTGCCTTTGAACCAGTTCCAAAAAGCCATACAAAACTCCTATCCTGCCGCCATGCGCGGCACAACTAAAATAATCTATCAAAAATACGCCATCCGGCGCGGGGGCCTCACTTGATCCTCAGCTCCTTCGCCACGTCGTTCATATTAATAGTCAGCATCTTGCTGACACCGCCCCCACAAAGCTCACGCTTTGCGGGGACCCCCTATCCCACTTGAGCCGGTCAGATGCGATCCGACCGGCTCCAAGGTTTTGGGCAAGCCCAAAACGCTTGTACGCGCCACTCGGCGCGGGGGCCTCACTTGATCCTCAGCTCTTTCGCCACGTCGTTCATATTAATAGTTAACATCTTACTGACGCCCTCCTCTTGCATGGTCACGCCGTAGAGGATGTCCGCCTCCTCCATGGTGCCCCGCCGGTGGGTGATGACAATGAACTGGGTCTTGTCGGCGATGGAGCGCATGTAGCGGGCGAAGCGGACCACGTTGGCGTCGTCCAGGGAGGCGTCGATCTCGTCCATAACGCAGAAGGGCGTAGGGTGGACCTTCAAAATGGCGAAGTACAGGGCGATGGCCACCACCGCCTTCTCCCCGCCGGAGAGGGGCTCCAGGGACTTCATGGCCTTCCCCGGCGGCTGGGCCTTGATGTCGATGCCGCAGTCCAGCACGTGCTCCGGGTCCTCCAGCTCCAGCCTGGCCTGGCCCCCGCCGAAGAGGTCCCGGAAGGTGTCCCGGAAGGCCTCGTCGATGAGCTTGAACTGCCGGGCGAAGATACCGGTCATCTCCCGGGTCAGATCCTCGATGACCCCCACCAGCTCCCCCTTGGCCTTCTCCACGTCGTCCCGCTGGCCGGTGAGGTAGGTGTAGCGGGTGTTGATCCGGTCGAAGTCCTCGATGGCCTCCAGGTTCACGTTGCCAAGGCCCCCGATCTCCCGCTTCAGCTCGTTGATGCGGCGGTTGGCCTTTGGCACGCTCTCCAGCTCGATGCGCTGGGCCATGGCGGCGGAGTGGCTGAGCTCGTAGGTCTCCCAGAGCTTGTCCAGGAGCTGCTTCTCCTCCCACTGGCCGGCGGAGAGCTTCTGCTCCAGGCGGGCTACCTCCCGCTCCGCGGCCAGGACGGCGTCGTTGCAGGACTTGATCCTGGCGCCCATGGCGCTCCGCTCCTGCTCCAGCAGGAGCTTTGCCTCCCGGAGGGCCGTCAGGCGGTCCTGGCAGCCCTTGCCCCGCAGCCGCAGGGAGGCCGCCGCCTCGGTCCGCCTGTCGATCTCCCCCTCCGTGGCCTCGATGGCGGCGCGGTACTCCTCCAGCCGGCGCTGGCGGGTCAGGCGGTCTCCCTCCATGTCCCGGCAGACCTGCTCCATGTCCGCCAGGGCCTTGGCGGTGGCCTCCTTCTCTGCGGCCAGGGCGGAGAGCTCCTCCTTCCGGGCGCTGACGTCCTCGCTGAGCTTTCCGGAGAGGGCCAGCAGATCCGTCTGGCCTGCCAGCTTCTCCTCCACCTGGGCCCGGAGGGCGGCGGCCTCGGCGTCCTGCCGGGCAATTTCCCCGCCGGTCTCCTCCATCTGCCGGCGGCTGTCCGCCACGCGCTGGTCCAGGGCCTGGCGCTCCCCCTCCAGGCTCTCCCGGCTCCGCTCCAGGCTCTCCAGGGTGGACCGGTAGTGGTCCGCCTGGCCCTGGAGCTTCAGCACCGCGTCCTGGGCGGTCCGGCGCTGGCCCTCGGCCACCTCCATCTCGTACCGGGCGGCGGCCAGCTCCCGGGCGGCCTCCTCCTTCTCCCTCTGGGCGGCGGCCGCCTTCTCCTCCAGGGTTCCCTGCTTCTTCCGCAGGCTCTCCAGCTCGTTGGCCCGGGAGAGGATGCCCGCCGAGCGGGACACGCTGCCGCCGGTCATGGAGCCGCCCCGGTTGATGACCTGCCCGTCCAGGGTGACGATGCGGAAGCGGTTCTGGTATTTTCTCGCCATGGCGATGCCGCAGTCCAAGTCCTCCACCACCACGGTGCGGCCCAGCAGATTGCGGAAAATGCCCTCATATTTGCTGTCATAGCGGATGAGCCGGGAGGCGACGCCCACGAAGCCGAACTCGCTCTCCACCCCTCGCTCCCGCAGCTCCTCGCCCCGGATGGCGGTGAGGGGCAGGAAGGTGGCTCGGCCGCCGTCCCGCTGCTTGAGGAACTGGATGGCGCTCTTGGCGTCCTCCTCCCGGTCCACCACAATGTTCTGCAGGCCGGCCCCCAGGGCGATCTCCAGGGCCACGGCGCAGCGGCCCTCCACCTTCATCAGGTTCGCCACCGGGCCGTGGACGCCCCGGAGGGTGTTCCGCTCCGCGGCCTGCATCACCACCCGCACGGCCTTGTTGAAACCCTCGTACTCCTTCTCCATCTCCGTGAGGAGACGGATCCGGGAATTCAGGTCGTTCCGCTCCATGGTCAGCTGGAGGTGGGCCTCGTTGGCGGCCTTCTCCCGCTTCTGGCGGCTCTCCATCCGCAGGGTGTGGCCCTGGATGACGTTGTCCGCGGCGGCGGCCTCGTCCTGAGCCTCCTCCAGCTGCCGCTCCACAGCGCGGCGGTCCCGCCGGGCTGTGTCGTACTGGGCCTCCAGGCTCTCCAGCTCCTGATCCACCGCCCTCCGGCGCTCCTCCATCTGCTCCACGGCGGCGGTCAGGGCGGATAGCCGGGCCCGTCCGTCGGCGGCGGCGGACACCGCCAAAGCCTCCCGGGCCCGGAGGCCCTGGGCCTCCTCTCCGGCGCTGCCCGCGCTCCGGGACGCCTCCCTCGCCTGCTCCAGCAGGGCCTCCAGCTCACGCTCCAGGCCGCCGGCCCTGCCGGCGATGTCCTCGATGCGGCGGCTCTGATCCGCCATCTGCTCCCGGATGGACTGGCTTCGGCTGTCCTGGTCCGCCATCTCCCGCTCCAGCATGTCGATGGAGGAGCGGTTGTGCTGGATGGCGCCCCGGAGCACCGCCGCGGCGCTGTCCTCGTCGGCGGCCCGGGCCTCTAATTCGGACGCCTCCTCCCGGACCCGCTCCTGCTCCAGGTCGTTGTCCTGGAGCTTCCCGGCGAAGGCCTCGTTCTCACTGTAGAGCCGCTCCAGCTCCCCGTTGGCCCGGTCGTTCTCCGCCCGGGCGGCGGCGCAGTCCGCCTGGAGCTTGATGGTTCCCGCCCGGATCTCCTCCAGCTTGTCCAGCCACACGGAGATCTCCAGCAGCCGCAGCTCGTCCCGGAGGATCAGGAACCGCTTCGCCCGCTCCGCCTGCTCCCGCAGGGGCTCCACCTGGAGCTCCAGCTCGGCGATGCGGTCGTTGATCCGCACCAGGTTCTCCTCCGTCCGCTCCAGGCGGCGCTCGGTCTCCTCCTTCCGGTGGCGGTACTTGCTGATGCCCGCCGCCTCCTCGAAGATCTCCCGGCGGTCGGCGCTGCGGGTGGAGAGTATCTCGTCGATGCGGCCCTGGCCGATGATGGCGTAGCCCTCCCGGCCCAGGCCCGTGTCCATGAACAGCTCATTGACGTCCTTGAGACGCACGGACTGCTTGTTGATGTAGTATTCGCTCTCGCCGCTGCGGTAGTAGCGGCGGGTGACCATGACCTCGCTGGCGTCGATGGCGGGGAAGATGTGCTCCGTGTTGTCCAGCACCAGCGTCACCTGGGCGAAGCCCACGGGGCCCCGCTTCTCCGTGCCGCCGAAGATCACGTCCTCCATCTTCCTGCCCCGGAGGCTCTTGACGGACTGCTCCCCCATGACCCAGCAGATGGCGTCGGAGATGTTGGACTTTCCGGAGCCGTTGGGTCCCACCACGGCGGTGATATCCTCCCCGAAGCGGAGGACCGTCTTGTCGGGGAAGGATTTGAAGCCCTGGATCTCCAGCGCGCGCAGGTACATAAGCACACCTCTTTTTGTCGTGGGATATCTGTCTCCAGCGCGGCACGCCGTTCGTACCGCCCAAAAAATTCTGACATAGCAGTTTATTGTATCACGCCGTAGTGCATATTTCAAGCCGCAAACCGCCCTAAATTGGCCAAAAAGCTCCCTCAGGGCACTGACAATCCCATGACAAACAAACCGGCGGCGCTCCCGCCCACAGGCGGAAGCGCCGCTTTGTCCCACAGATTTGCCGCCGGCTCCCCTGCTCCGGAAGCCACCGGGCTCACAGCGTCCGCAGGGCGGCCTCCAGGGCGGTCTTCTGGCTGGTGCCCTGGTCCTTCATCTTGATAACCCTAGCGGGGCAGCCCGCCACCACGGCGTTCTCCGGCACGTCCTGGATCACCACGGCCCCGGCGGCCACCACGGCCCCCCGGCCCACCCGGACGCCCTCGATGACCACGGCGTTGGCCCCCACCAGCACGCCGTCCTCGATGACCACGGGGGTGGCGCTGGCGGGCTCGATGACCCCGGCCAGGACGGCCCCGGCGCCGATGTGGCAGTTCCTGCCCACGGTGGCCCGGCCACCCAGGACGGCGCCCATGTCGATCATGGTGCCCTCGCCCACCACCGCGCCGATGTTGAGGATGGCCCCCATCATGACCACAGCGTTGTCCCCGATGGACACCTGCTCCCGGATGATGGCGCCGGGCTCGATCCGGGCGTTCACGCCCTTCAGATCCAGCAGGGGGATGGCGCTGTTGCGCCGGTCGTTCTCCACGACGATGTCGGCGATGGCCCCGGCGTTCTCCGCCAGGATGGGGCCCAGCTCCCGCCAGTCCCCGAACACCACCTTGCTCCGGCCCTCGCCGAAGACGGTGGCGGAGCCGTAGTCGATGTCGGCGAGCTCGTTGACGTAGACCTTCACCGGCGTCTTCTTCTCGGCGGCGGCAATGTATGCGATGATCTCCTGGGCGTTCATCATGGGTTCTGACCTCCAAATAAAATATCCTGCAATTCATACCGGCCTTTGGGCATCCGGCAGAGCTTCCGGGCCATGTGCAGGGCCCCGTTGACGAAGATCTGCCGGGACGCGGCCCGGTGGGTGATCTCAAGGACCTCGTCGGGGCCGAAAAAGCTGACGGTGTGGGTCCCGGCCTCGGTGCCGCCCCGGAGGGAGTGGACGCCGATCTCCCGTGGGTCCCGCCTGCCGCACATGCCCTGGCGGCCGTAGACCGGGGTCAGCTCCCCCCTGGGGTCGATGGCCTCCAGCAGAAGCTTGGCGGTGCCGCTGGGGGCGTCGGCCTTCTGGTTGTGGTGGGTCTCCACGATCTCGATGTCGAAGTCCGGCCGCAGCACGCCGCTGATCTCCTCCAGCACCCGGCGGAACACCGCCACGCCCACGGAGAAGTTGGCGCTGTGGAGCACCGGGGCGTACCGCCCCAGGTCGGTGAACGCCGCCATCCCTTCCGCCGGGACGCCGGTGGTGCCGGAGAGGAGGGGGGTGCCGGTGCGGCGGATATAATTCGCCAGCCGGGGCAGGACGGCGGGGGCGGAGAAGTCCACGGCCACGTCGGCCACCCGGCCCAGGGCGTCCAACTCCCCGGTGTTGGAGGCGCGGACCACGCCGGCGATCTGGTCCCCGGCGGCCAGGGCGGTCTGCTCGATGAGACGGCCCATGCGGCCATAGCCGATCAGCAGGATCTTCATGCCAGCAGCCCCGCTTCCTCCAGCAGCCCCCGGAGGGCGGCCTGGTGGCTCTCGCTCATGTCCCACAGGGGCATCCGGAAGGGCCCCACGTCCCGCCCCATCATGTTCAGGGCAGTCTTGACGGGGATGGGGTTCACCTCCATGAACAGGCCGTTCATCAGGTCCAGATACCGCAGGGCTGTTGCCCGGGCCTCCACCTGCCGCCCCTCCAGGTAGTCCATGACCATCTGGTGGCACTCCCGGGGCATGATGTTGGCCCACACGGAGATGACGCCGCTGCCGCCGATGGACAGCAGGGGCAGGGTGATGTCGTCGTTGCCGGACCAGAGGGCGAAGTCGGGCCCCACGCAGTGGGCGATCCGCATGGCGTAGGACATGTCGCCGCTGGCCTCCTTGATGCCGCAGATGTTGGGGTGCCTCGCCAGCCGCTCCACGGTCTCCGGGGCGATGGCGCAGCCGGTGCGGCCAGGGACGTTGTAGAGGATGGAGGGGATGGTCACCGCGTCGGCCACGGCGGCGAAGTGGCGGTACATGCCCTCCTGGTTGGCCTTGTTGTAGTAGGGGGTGATGAGCAGCAGGCCGTCGGCCCCCAGCTCCTGGGCCCGCAGGCTCTTCTCCACCATGGTCTGGGTGCAGTTGGAGCCAGTGCCGGCGATGACCGGGACACGGCCCGCGGCAGAGGCCACCACGCAGCGGAGGGTGTCGTCGTCCTCCTCGTGGGTCATGGTGGAGCTCTCCCCGGTGGTGCCCAGGGTCAAAATGGCATCTGTGCCGCTGGCGATGTGCCACTCCACCAGCTCCCGCAGCTTCTCGAAGTTCACGGAGCCGTCGGCGTGGAAGGGGGTGACCAGGGCCACGATGGAGCCCCTCAGATGTCGGATGTCCATAGCATGTTCCTCCTGAAAAATAGTGTGGACGATGTCGGCTCCGCCGGCTTTTCCCAAAAGAAAAAGCCGGCAGGCGCTCCTGCCGACTCTGGGCGAGGGCTCCCCTCGCCGTCGTAAGCGGATAGCGCAACCACGGGATCTCCCGTGGACAGTGGCGGGGATGTTCTCCCCGTCCCCACCCCGGACCCACGCCTGGCCCCGGAGTTCGGCGGACTTGCCTCCCCCGCGCTCCCAGCCTGCCGGCTCCCGCGGCTTCATCGCCTCCGCAACCTCTATCGTACTGCTTATTAAGATACCACAAAAAAACGGCCTTGACAAGGGGGATCTTTCCAGAAAAGTATGCGGATGGTGCTGTTATTTGTTATATCACAGGCTCATTGGCCGGAGGGATCTTGCCCTCGCCGGTCATCTGCTGGGACACGAGGGTCCACTCACTGCCGTCGTGGGCGAAAACGAACGCCCGCTCTGTTCTCCAGGCGGTGTACTCCGGCTCCTCCCCCGTGAGCTGCGTATAATACAACTTCCCCTGCTCGTCAACGGTCAGCGTGACCACGCCGTCCTCGACGGCCGCGTCCAGGAGGCTGACCTCGCTCTCAAACCGGTCGTACCGCTCCCCCAGGTCTGAAAGAGCCTCCCGGTGCGCTGTGAGCTCCTGGATGGCGGCCAGTTCCTCCTCGTACACATCATCCGACTCGGCAACAGCAGAACCGCCGATCCGGCAGATCTCCTCCGGCGGAGCAACCAGCGAGCCTGTGCGGCGGTCCAGGAACGCGTCAATAAACACCAGGAGGTCCTCCTGGCTGGCGGCGAGCTGCCTGGCGGTCTCCTCTCTGCCGGGGTCATAGGAAGCATACTGAAAGGCCGCAATGCCAAACGCCACAACCGCAAGGAGCACCGACAGTCCCAGGGCGAAAGCGGACCGGTTTTTATTCATAGAAACACGCCCTCTCTCTTTTTTCTGTAATTTCAGTATACTAAAAGCGGCGATACGCGTCAATGAACGAACGCGTACCGCCGCTTTAAGATTTTCTTAATTTCTAAAGCGGAGGCTTCTTCTCCTCCCGCTGGAACTCCAGGATGTCCCCGGGCTGGCAGTCCAGCACGTCGCAGATGGCCTCCAGGGTGGAAAAGCGGATGGCGCTGATCTTCCCCGTCTTGATCTTGGAGAGGTTGACGTTGGAGATGCCCACCTGCTCCGCCAAATTGTTGAGGGAGATCTTCCTGTCCGCCATGACCCGGTCCAGGCGCAAAATGATCGGCATGCTCTCCCCCCCTCTTACAGCGTCTCGTCCGCCTGGGTCTGCAGCACTACACCGTACTGAAAGACCAGCGCCAGGATGTAAATGATGATAGCCATCGGGTAAAAGAAGAACCATATGTTTTCCGTATTATAGAGAAACATGTGTCCTGTGATACCCCGTTGACACCATGCGGCTAGCTTGCATACGGGCTCAAAGAGAAGCAGCGCCAGGGCCAGCAGTTTGAGCCGACGGATGTTCTTTGCCGAGAAGGGGGTCTCCTCCACCCAAGTAGATCGGAGCAAGGAAGCGACAAAGAAACCAACAGCATTGAAACAAGCCAAAAAGATCAGAAGCACGAAAGCATCTGAGATGGAATCTACAGAGCCGCACTGGGGGACGATTCCGGCAAACACATTTAATGATATTCCACC
>DVGP01000151.1 GCA_018712665.1 Candidatus Pelethomonas intestinigallinarum
GGTGGAGGCGGAGGCATGCCTGCTGATGGAGAAGACCACCGGGGAGGTGCTCTACGCCGTCAACGAGCACGAGCCCCTGGAGCCCGCCAGCGTCACCAAGATCATGACCATCCTCCTGGTGATGGAGGCCATCGACAGCGGCCAGCTCCAGTACGGCGACGTGGTCACCGCCTCGGCCCACGCCTGCTCCATGGGCGGCAGCCAGATCTGGCTGAAGGAGAATGAGCAGATGACGGTGGAGGATATGCTCAAGGCGGTGTGCGTGGCCTCCGCCAACGACTGCTCCGTGGCCCTGGCGGAGCACCTGGCGGGCAGCGAGGCGGCGTTTGTGGAGCGGATGAACCAGCGGGCCGCGGAGCTGGGCATGGAGGATACGGTGTTCATGAATCCCACCGGCCTCCCCGCCGAGGGACACGTCACCAGCGCCTACGACATCGCCCTGATGAGCCGTGAGCTGATCCTGAATCACCCGGATGTGCGGCGGTTCACCACCATCTGGATGGACACCCTCCGGAACGGGGAGTTCGGCCTGAGCAACACCAACAAGCTCATCCACAGCTATGAGGGGGCAACGGGGCTGAAGACCGGCAGCACCGACGGGGCCCTCTACTGCCTGTCCGCCACAGCGGAGCGGGACGGCATGGAGCTCATCGCCGTGATCCTGAAGGCTCCCACCTCAGCCCAGCGCTTTGCCGGCGCCCAGGCCCTCCTCAACTACGGCTTTGCCTCCTACGGGCTGGCAGAGATCCAGACCCCCGGGGACCTCTCTCCCATCCCCGTGCGCCTGGGGGCGGAAAAGGCGGTGACGGCCCGGCTGGAGGGGGAGACCGCTCTGCTGGCGGCAAAGGAGAAGCTGGGGGCTCTGGAGACGGAGCTGACGATGGAGACGGAGCTCTCCGCCCCGGTGGCGGAGGGGCAGGAGGTGGGCCGCCTCACCGTCACCAGCGGCGGGGAGACCTTGGCGGAATTCCCCCTGGTGGCGGACCGGGCGGTGGCCCGGCTGACCTACTGGCAGCTCCTCCAGCGGTGTATGCAGATGGCCTTCCTGGGCGGGTGACAGTTTTTTCCGGCATGTCCCGGCCTATCCCTTGCCTGACGGACGGCGGTGTGCTATACTTCTAGGCAGGATGATCCTATTTTTCTGCTCTAAGGAGGATATGTTCCATGCTCAACATTGATCTTGCCAGCGCGTCTGTCAATACCGCCCCCTACGCCGAGAGACTGGCCCAGGCCCACACCTGGCTCCAGGAGGCCACCGGCCGGGGCAGCGACTTCGTGGGCTGGGTGAACCTGCCCCGGGACTACGACAAGGAGGAGTTCGCCCGGATCCAGGCGGCGGCAAAGAAGATCCAGTCCGATAGCCGGGCCCTGGTGGTCATCGGCATCGGCGGCAGCTACCTGGGGGCCCGGGCGGCCATCGAGCTGCTGCGCTCCAACAACTACAACCTGCTCGAGAAGGATACCCCAAACATCTATTTTACCGGCAACGGCCTGTCCGGCGACAGCCTCCAGGAGGTCATGGACCTGCTGGGGGACCAGGATTTCTCCGTCAACGTCATCTCCAAGTCCGGCACCACCACCGAGCCCGCCGTGGCCTTCCGTTTCTTCAAGGCCATGCTGGAGAAGAAGTACGGCAAGGCGGAGGCCGCCAAGCGGATCTATGCCATCACCGACAAGGCCCGGGGAGCCCTGAAGTCCCTGGCCGACGCCGAGGGCTACGAGACCTTCGTGGTGCCCGACGACGTGGGCGGCCGCTACAGCGTCCTCACCGCCGTGGGCCTGCTGCCCATCGCCGTGGCCGGGGTGGACCTGGAGAAGCTCATGGCCGGCGCCGCCGATATGATGGAAACCTGCCGGAAGGCGGACCTTGCGTCCAATCCCGCCTGGCAGTACGCCGCCGCCCGCTCCGACCTCTACGCCCAGGGGAAGAAGATCGAGATCCTGGCGGGCTACGAGCCCCGGTTCCGGTTCTTCGCCGAGTGGTGGAAGCAGCTCTACGGCGAGAGCGAGGGCAAGGAGAACAAGGGCCTGTTCCCCGCCAGCGTGGAGTTCACCGCCGACCTCCACTCCATGGGCCAGTACATCCAGCAGGGTGAGCGGCACATGTTCGAGACCGTGGTCCGCTTCGGCCCCAGCCGCAGCAAGCTTCAGGTGCCCTACGACGAGGCCGACGGCGACGGGCTGAACTTCCTGGCCGGGAAGGACATGGACTTCATCGCCACCCAGGCCATGGACGGCACCCTCCTGGCCCACGTGGAGGGCGGAGTGCCCAACCTGATCGTCCGGGCGGGGAGCGTCGACGCGTACACCTGCGGGGAGCTGATCTACTTCTTTGAGTACGCCTGCGGCCTGAGCGGGTACCTGCTGGGGGTGAACCCCTTCGACCAGCCCGGCGTGGAGGCATACAAGAAGAATATGTTCGCCCTCCTGGGCAAGCCCGGGTATGAGGAGATGGGCGCTGCCCTGCGGGAGAAGCTGGGCCGGTAAAGAACAGGCTCTACGGGATGGGGCTTGCCCAGGTCCCGCCGCGGGAGCGGCGGTACGAGCGTTTTGCCGGCAGGCAAAACCTCGGCGCAAGGGCGGATGAACCGCGCAGCCGTCGGCAGCTTTGCTGCCCTACGGATGCGGCGTACCCCTTGCGGGTACTCCGCCCGCGCAAGTGAAAACAGAAAGGGGCCCCCGCGAGGCTGGCCTCGCGGGGAGCAAGCCCGGGTACGAGGAGATGGGCGCGGCTCTGCGGGAGAAGCTGGGGCGGTGATCAGCCAAGCCTCCCGGTAAGCGCAAGCCTTTTGGATCATTTCCTGGCGGCGGACGCGGTCGCGTCCGCCGCCATTTTACATTTCCCAAATAAAAACAAGCTGTTAAATTTTGCAAAAACTGATTTTTCCCGTTGTGTTTCTGCCACGCCTGTGGTATTCTGATAGTACCGATAGAGATTTACCGCCTATCTGTAAAAAAGGAGTGATTTCATATGGTTAGACTGATTATGAGCGGTTCCGGTGAGGGCAAGACCAAGCAGCTTTTGGAGCTGATGAACAGTTCCGCCGAGACCGAGGCCGGGTGCATGGTATGTATTGAGCCCGCCCGCAACATGAGCTATAACCTCCGGCATCAGACTCGTCTGGTGGACGCGTCCGAATATGATTTGGGCAGCTTTGCGTCCCTGCGGGGATTTATCTGCGGGCTGTATGCCGGCAACTATGATATTTCCCATATCTTCATTGACAACCTGTGCAAGGTCGTCGGCAGCAGCGATGACCACCAGGTGGATGAGTTCCTGACTTGGCTGGACGGCTTCACCGCCCGCCTGGGGATCAAGGCCACCATCACCATCAGCGCCAACCCCGACACTGCCACCGACACCATGCGCCGTTTCATGTAAGAGTGTCAGATACAGGCCGCCGTCTCCTCGGAGACGGCGGCCTTTTTGCGGAAATGTTACTTTTTACGGCGGATTTTATCCCGGAGATACGCGACCAGCAGGCAAGCGGGAAAGGAGAGAAGAATGGCGATTGTTCCAAGGACCAGTACTGTGCCTGCTTGCCAGAGGGAATAGACGGCGATGGTCAGAGCGGCCAGGGAGAAGAGGGCGGCTAGGCCCGCCGCGGCGGCGGAGGCCATTTCCCGGCTGAGGGGGCGGTTCCCCGGGCTGGATCTTTGCCAGCTGCCGCTGGTGAACATCGACAGGACAGACAGCAGCGAAAGCCCCCACAGCATCCACGGCTCCGCAAAGCCGTTGGGGACCCCTCCGCTGCCCCAGTGTATGGCGACAGGACCGGCAGAGCAGACCGTCACTACACCGGAGGCGGCGACAGAAGCGGCGGCCCAGACCAGGGCTAGGACGCGCCAGAGCTTTACCGGCGGCAAGCGAAACATAGGCCGGCCTCCTCTCCATCCGCAAACATTCTTCCTGCGTCATTATAGCACCCCCGGGGCGCCGCCGCAACAGGACCGTTGGGGAATTGACAAAACCGTTCAAAGCAGCTAAAATGAAGGAAAATTTCCGCGGAAAGGAGGCTCCGCCATGTATCAGATCGTGCGCATCACGGACCGGGAGGGCGTGGCTAAGGCCGACAGCGCGGATCGGGAGCGGCTGGGCTGCATCGGGGAGGCCAAGATGGACGAGGGCTGCGTGCTCATCCACTGCCGGTACGACCGCCGGGGAGACCCCTGCGACAAGTACATCCGCACCAGCCTGGTCCAGTCCTGGAAGAAGGACAAGGAGACCGGCCGCATTGTGGTGGAGACGGTCAACAGCGTCTACTACCTGGACCCGGTGAAGACCGGCGTGTGAGCGAAAGGAAAAAGGCCCGCTGCCTTGATCGCAGCGGGCCCTTTGCATCCGGTCAGATCATCATATAGCGGGTCACGCCGAAGAGCCTTGCCAGCTGGAGCTTGGCCGCCAGGCTCTCCTCGCTCTGGTACCAGACGGTGGCGGTCTGGTAGCTGTTGGGGGTGTAGATGCAGTAGGCGCTCTCATACCGCTCGGAGTAGTAGGTCCTGGTCCCGTCCCGGGCCAGGATCTCCGACACCTCGTCGGCGGAGAGACTGTCGGTGGAGAGGAGCTCCCCGTTGGATACCAGCGTCCGCACCCCGCCGCCGGTGAGGCACAGCACCGCGCCGGAGAGGTCCGACCCCCGGTTTTTCATCTCCCGCAGGGTGGCGTAGAGCTCCGCGATAGGCTCCAAAGGCGTGGTGGGAACAGACTGGCCGGCGGATGCCTGGGGAGTATCCACAGTGATCCGAACGCGGCTGCCGGAGGAGGCCAGGCGGGTGGAGGCGGCGTAGAGCCGGTCATAGACCCGTACCAGCATGGCGGCGGCCTGCTCCCGGGTGGCGGTCTGGTCGGGGGCGAAGCGGCCGTCCCCTACGCCGCCCGCGATCCCCAGGTCGTAGGCGATGGTGATGTACCCCCGGTTGGTGGTCATATCGGTGAAGGGGGAGCTGTAGCCGCTGGCCGTCCCCGCCAGGGAGGCGTAGCCCAGGGCCCGGACCAGCATGACCGCCATCTCCTCACGGGTGATGTTGTCCGTGGGGCGGAAGGTGCGGCTGGTGGCGGTCACCGCGCCGTTTGCCAGGGCGGTCTCCACGGCGGCGTAGAACCACCGGTGGGGCTCCACGTCGGTGAAGGCGGGCGTGCTGGGGGAGACCTCGTCCCAGCCGAACAGCCGCACCAGGGCGGTGACAAAGGCGGCCCGGGTGATGGGCTGTCCCCGGCCGAAGAGGCCGTCGCCGACGCCCTGGAACAGGCCCAGCTCCGTGGCGCGGGCCACGCTCTCCTCGGACCAGTGACCGGATGGGATGTCGCTGTAGCCGGCGGAGGCAGCCTGGGCTGGCGCGGTGGAGAAGAACAGGCACAGGGCCAGAAACAGAGATAAAATAGCGCGTTTCATGGATAAAACTCCTTCTTTGTTGCTAGCTGCTGATGGTAAAACCGGGCCTATTGTAGCAGACTTTTTTTCCCCCGTCAAATCTGGGGCGGCAAAAAAGACGGCATTCCCAAATTTTCCCGCCTCACGGTCTTTACCTTTTCTCGGGTTTTTGCTATAATAATAAAGTTATTTTGACGAATTGCGCCCTGGAGCTCCGGGGCGGCGAACCAGCCCGGGAAGGAGGTGGTCCCCATGCGCTACGCGCGGTGGAACGGCGGAGAATATGACCAGGCCGCGGCCCAGCGGCTGCGGGAGGCGGGATACCCCGCCCTTCTCGCCGCCGTCCTGGCGGCCCGCGGCGTCTCCGTGCCGGAGGAGACCGCCCCCTTCCTGGAGCGGGAGGAGCGGCTGACCTGGTCTCCGCTGCTGATGCGTGATATGGACCGGGCGGTGGAGCGGATCGGCCGGGCCCTGGCGGACGGGGAGCGGATGGCCGTGTTCGGCGACTACGATGTGGACGGCATCACCGCCACCGTGCTGGTGGTGGACTACCTCCGCTCCCGGGGGGCGGACTGCCTGAAGTATATCCCCCGGCGGATCGAGGACGGCTACGGCCTGGGCCGGGAGGCCCTGAAGAGCCTGCGGGACCAGGGAGTGACACTGGTGATCACCGTGGACTGCGGCGTCACCGGGGTGGAGGAGGCCCGCTACGCCCGGGAGATCGGCATGGACCTGGTCATCACCGACCACCACGAGTGCAAGGAAGTGCTTCCCGACGCCGTGGCGGTGGTGGATCCCCGGCGGGAGGACTGTCCCTACCCCTACAAGCACCTGGCCGGGGTGGGCGTGGCCCTGAAGCTGGTCCTGGCTCTGGGGCAGGGGCGGGAGGAGGCCCTCTTCGCCCGCTACTGCACCCTGGCGGCCATCGGCACCGTTGCGGATGTGATGCGGATGAGCGGGGAGAACCGGGCCATCGTCCAGCGGGGGCTGCGGGCCATCGCCTCCACGGATTTCCTGGGACTGCGGGCCCTGCTGCGGGAGACGGGGCTGTGGGGCAAGGAGGTCACCTCCACCCAGATCGGCTTTATTCTGGCGCCCCGGATCAACGCCGCCGGGCGCATGGGTGCGGCGGAGCTGGCGGCGGACCTGCTGCTCACCGGCGACGAGGCCCAGGCGGAGCGCCTGGCCCGGGAGCTGTGTGAGCTCAACCGGGAGCGGCAGGCGGTGGAGCAGGAGATCTACGCCCAGGCGGTGGAGCAGATCGAGACCCTGCCGGCCTCGGACCGCCGGGCCCTGGTCCTGTCCAGCGAGGTCTGGCACCAGGGGGTGGTGGGCATCGTGGCCTCCCGACTCAGTGAGAAGTACTCCTGCCCCAGCTTCATGATCCATCTGCAAAACGGCATGGGGAAGGGCTCCTGCCGCAGCTACGGGGGCTTCAACCTCTTCTCCGCCCTGGAGTCCTGCGCCGACCTGCTCACCGACTTCGGCGGCCACGCCCTGGCGGCGGGCTTCAATATCCGGGAGGAGGACATCCCTGCCTTCCGCCGGCGCATGAACCGCTGCGTCAGCGAATTTCTGGGAGACCGGCAGCCGGTGTCCTCCCTGGATATCGACGTGACAGTCAGGCGCCCGGAGGTCATGACGCTGGAGGAGGTGCGGGAGCTGGGACGGCTGGAGCCCTATGGCGCAGGGAACAACCGTCCGGTGTTCGCCCTGATGGGGGCCAAGGTGGAGTCCTTGCAGAGCGTGGGCCAGAACCGGCATTTGAAGCTCCGGCTGAGCAAGGGATCATGCAGCTTTGACGCCATCTTTTTCTCCGCCAGCGCTGAGAGCTACGGGGTTTCGGTGGGCAGCCGGGTGGACGCGGCCTTTCATCTGCAAATCAACGAGTTCCGGGGCGTGAGCAGCGTGCAGATGCAGCTGCTGGACCTGCGCCCCGCTGTCAGCCCCAGCACCAGGGAGCAGGAGTGCCTGCGGCTGGTGGGGCGGCTGAAGGAGGGGCAGCCGGTGTCGGTTCGGGAGGCGGAGCGCCTTCTGCCGGCCCGGGACCAGTTTATCGCCCTGTGGCGGGCGGCGGAGCGGCTGGAGCGGGAGGGGGCCAGCGATGATGTGCCCCGGCTGCCGGCGCTGCGCCGCCTGGCTGCCGCCCTGAACGGCGCGGAGAGCTTTCTGCGGGCGGCGGCGGGGATGGAGATCTTTGCCGAGCGGGGCCTCATCACCCTGAGCGTTCAGGGGGAGCGCCTGACATTTCACACAAGGCCCGGCCAGCGGGCCGACCTGGAGCGGAGCGCCTATGTGGCGCGGCTGCGCCGTATTTTGGGAAGAGAAGGGAAAGGAGGTCGATGACCTGTGGTATCCTTAGAGGAGCGCTATGAGCACCTGGAAAAGACCATCCGGGGGTACAACATTTCCGCGGATTTCGCCCAGATCAGGGCCGCCTACGAGTACGCCCGCGACCACCACGGCGACCAGCTCCGCCGGGACGGCACCCCCTATATCACCCACCCCCTGCAGGTGGCCCAGATCGTGGCGGAGATGCGGCTGGACAGCGAGTCCATCATTGCCGCCCTCCTCCACGACTGCATCGAGGACACCGACAGCACCTACGACGACATTGCCAAGCGGTTCAGCTCCACGGTGGCGGACATCGTGGACGGGGTCACCAAGCTGACGCGGGTGCAGTACAGCACCATGGAAGAGGAGCAGATGGAGAACCTGCGGAAGATGCTCTTCGCCATGAGCAAGGACATCCGGGTGATCCTCATCAAGATCGCGGACCGGCTCCACAACATGCGGACCATGGAGTACCAGACTCCGGAGAAGCAGAAGAAGAAGGCCTTCGAGACCATGGAGATCTACGCCCCCATCGCCCACCGGCTGGGGATGCAGAAGGTGAAGTGGGAGCTGGAGGACCTGTCGCTGAAGTACCTGGACCCGGTGGCCTACAAGGAGATCGTGGATAAGCTGGCCGCCGAGAGCCAGGAGCACGCCCAGTTCATGAGCGACGTCCAGGCCCAGATCACCCAGCGGCTGGGAGAGATGGGCATCGGCAACGCCACAGTCTACGGCCGGGTAAAGCACCCCTACAGCATCTACCGGAAGATGTACGCCCAGGACAAGACCATGGACGAGGTCTACGACCTCTTCGCCTTCCGGGTGCTGGTGGACACGGTGGCGGACTGCTACAACGTGCTGGGGGTGATCCACGACCTCTACAAGCCCATCCTGGGCCGGTTCAAGGACTATATCGCCACCCCCAAGCCCAATATGTACCAGAGCCTTCACACCACCGTCATCGGCGACCAGGGCATTCCCTTCGAGGTCCAGATCCGCACCTACGACATGCACGCCATCGCCGAGTACGGCGTGGCCGCCCACTGGAAGTACAAGCAGGGGATCAAGGGCGAGGGCGGGGAGAAGACCTACGAGTGGATCCGCCGCCTTCTGGAGAACCAGGAGGACGCCGACGCGGAGGACTTCATCCACTCCCTGAAGATCGACATGTTCTCCGATGAGGTGTTTGTCTTTACGCCCCGGGGAGACGTGATCAACCTGCCGGCGGAGTCCACCCCCATCGACTTCGCCTACTCCATCCACTCCGCCATCGGAAACTCTATGGTGGGGGCCAAGGTTAACGGACGGATGGTGGGCTTCGACTACCAGCTTCACAACGGCGACATCGTGGAGATCAACACCTCCAAGTCCGCCCACGGCCCCAGCCGCGACTGGGTAAAGATCGCCCGCTCCAGCGAGGCCCGCTCCAAGATCCGCCAGTGGTTCAAGAAGGAGCGGCGGGAGGAGAACATCGCCCAGGGCCGGGCCTCCTTTGAGTCGGAGCTGAAGCACGCGGGGATGACCATGGCCCAGATCACCGCCCCGGACGTGCTGCCGGCGGTGATGAAGCGCATCCCCTTCAAGACCCTGGATGAGATGTACGCCGCCATCGGCTACGGCGGCTACACCGCCCTGAAGGCGGTGAACCGCATTCGGGATGAGATCATTCACATCAACCGCACCGCCGGCCAGGAGAAGGCCGCCGAGGCCGCCAAGGCTCAGCCCCCCGCTAAGGAGCAGCAGGAGGCCGCCAAGGGCCTGCCCAAGAAGGTCAAAAGCGAGAAGGGCATCGTTGTGGAGGGACTCAGCAACTGCCTGGTGAAGTTCTCCAAGTGCTGTACCCCGGTGCCCGGAGACGAGATCGTGGGGTTCATCACCCGGGGCTACGGCGTCAGCGTCCACCGGAAGGACTGTCCCAACGCCGACCCCGCCCGCCGCAGCGAGGCGGACCAGGGCCGGTGGATCAAGGTCAGCTGGGGGGAGGACGTCAACGCCTCCTACGACACCTCCCTGGAGGTGGTGTGCAAGGACCGGCCCAAGCTCCTTATGGACATCTCCACCGTGCTGAGCACCAGCAAGGTCAACGTCTCCGGCCTGAACGTCCAGTCCACCGCCGACGGCTTCGCCATCTTCCATGTGACCATCTCCGTCACCGGCTACCAGCAGCTGGACCAGGTCATGCGGAAGCTGGGGCAGATCTCCAGTGTGATGAAGGTCACGAGACCGGCGGGATGAGACTCAAAGAAGTGACCTTGGTCACTTCTTTGAATAAGGGTTTCGCTGCGCTCTGCGCCTGGGGACCGCCGAAAGCGGTCCCTGCGACGCTCGCTCCGCGCAAAGAATTTTTTCCAGGCACATGTCCTGGAAAAAACGATTTCACTCTGTTTTACCGCTTGCGAGCGGTAAAACTCTGCGAGGCTTTTTGGAACAACACCATCAGAATCAGAAAAGGAAAGACGACTATGCGGGCAGTTGTGACAAGGGTGCGCTCCGCCTCCGTCTCCATTGACGGGGCGGTGGCGGGCCAGATCGGCCGGGGGTTCCTGGTGCTCCTGGGGGTCGGCCCCCGGGACACGGAGGACACCGCCGTGAAGCTGGCGGACAAGATCTGCAACCTCCGGGTCTTTCGGGACGAGAACGACAAGATGAACCTGAATCTGGAGCAGGTGGGGGGGAGCCTTCTGGTGGTGAGCCAGTTTACCCTCTACGCCGACACCTCCAGCCGCCGCCCGGGCTTCACCGGCGCGGCCAAGCCCGACCTGGCCATCCCCCTCTACGAGAGGTTTATGGCCCGGTGCCGGGAGCGGGGCTTTGACGTCCAGCACGGGGAGTTCGGGGCCGACATGCTGGTGGCCTCGGAGAACGAGGGACCGGTGACCATTCTGTTTGACACAGAGGAAAAGTGAGTTTTTGATACTTCTGTGCCAGCGCATCTGGCCGATGCAGGGCTGATTCGCCTGTCGCCGGGCGGGTGGGAGAGAAATATCTTTTTCTCACGGATAGGTACCATGCCGTTCGATGGCTTATGGGGGTTCCACCCCCACGCCCCGGGTGACTTTTTGTGTGGACAAAAAGTCACCAAAAAACCACACGGAGGGAGAAACCCTTTCGATGGGGTTTCTCCCCCGTGACC
>DVGP01000152.1 GCA_018712665.1 Candidatus Pelethomonas intestinigallinarum
ATGCTGCACCAGATCAGCTTCCCCGCCACGCTCAGCCCGTCAAAGAGGGTGGTGCAGGGCATCCGCAGGCCCTGGCGGATGCCCATGCAGTAGATGTAGTACCCGCCGTAGAGCACCGTGGTGAACAGGGAGATCAGGATGGAGAAGAAGGTGGTGGTCAGGGTGGAGGCGGGAAGGGTATCCATCAGAGCCAGCAGCGCGTCGGTGTCGCCGCTTGCCAGAGCGTTATAGTATTCGAGGAAGTTTGGAAACAGGGTGCCGTACTCGATCAGCATCAGGACTCGCTCCAGCACGTAGCAGACCACCAGCACGATGGCCGTCACCAGCAGGGGGGAGGCGTGAGCCGAGCGCAGGATAGACTTCGCCTCCGATTTAATCTCCAGGCGATTTCTCATAAATTGTATCCTCCAAAGAATAAAATAGGGGAAAAAATCCATTGCTTTGCAAAAACATCATAACAGAATCCACCAAAAAACGCAAGGAACTCAAAAACGCCTATTTGTTATATGTTTAACGAACATTGCATGAATTTCCCAGACTTCTTGTAAAAAAAATCATAAAATTTGAAATTCTGCTGGACAGTGGAGGAAGATGGGAGTATCATATAGCTTGTAAATTTTCGGGCTGTCAGGCTGTCGGCCCGTGGGAGAAAAGAAGAGGTGAAGGAAATGGCGCAAGCCTTTTTCGGCGGCATCCATCCCCTGGATAAGAAGGATGCCACGAACAAGAAGCCAATTGAGAAGCTGCCGCCTCCCGCCCGGGTGGTGGTCCCCATGTCCATGCACATCGGCGCCCCCTGCCAGCCCTGCGTGGCGGTGGGGGACCATGTGACCGTGGGACAGAAGGTGGGGGAGGCCACGGCGGCGGTGTCCGCTGCGGTCCACGCCAGCGTGTCCGGGACAGTGGCGGCGGTGGAGCCCAGAATACACTTCAGCGGCGTGCCGGTGATGAGTGTGGTCATTGAAAACGACTTCAACGATACCCCCTGCCACGACTGCAGGCCCCCGGAGCGGGGCGCCGACCTGGGGGCGGAGGAGCTGGTGAAGGTGCTCCAGAACGCCGGCGTGGTGGGCATGGGCGGGGCGACCTTCCCCACCCACATCAAGATCAGCTCCGGCCTTGGCAAGGTGGACACGGTGATCATCAACGCCTCCGAGTGCGAGCCCTACATCACCAGCGACCACCGCCTCCTTCTGGAGTACCCGGAGGAGATCATCGGCGGGGCCAAGATCCTGGCCCGGATCTTCGGGGTGGACCGGGTCCACATCGGCGTGGAAGCCAACAAGCAGAACGCCGCGGAGCTGCTGCGGGTGAAGATCGATGAGCAGAAGGCCCCTCTGGTGGTGGACATGCTCCACACCCGCTACCCCCAGGGAGCGGAGAAGCAGCTGTGCCAGTCCATCACCGGCCGCCAGGTGCCCCCCGGGGCCCTGCCCGCCGCCATCGGCTGCGCGGTGTTCAACGTGGCCACCACCGCCGCCATCTACCGGGCCGTCACCGCCGGGACGCCCCTGACCCACCGGGTGGTCACCGTGTCCGGCTCTGGGGTCAACGAGCCGAAGAACCTGCTCTGCCCCATCGGCACCCCCATTCGGGAGCTGCTGGACGCCTGCGGCGGGGTGAAGAAGAGCACCTTCAAGATCCTCATGGGCGGGCCCATGATGGGCCATGCCCAGTTTGATATGGAGGCCCCCATCGGCAAGGGGACCAACGCCATCCTGGCCTTCTGCGAGGACGAGGAGCGGACGGTTGAGTACCCCGCCTGCATCCGCTGCGGCAAGTGCGCCAGCGTCTGTCCCATGAAGCTCCAGCCCCTGTTTATGTACCAGTATGAGCAGGCGGGGATGCTGGAGGCCCTGGAGCGTGCCAACGTGATGGACTGCATCGAGTGCGGGGCCTGTACTTATATCTGCCCCGGCCGGCTCCACCTGGTCCAGGCCTTCCGGGCGGGCAAGCAGAAGATCAACAACGCGAGGGCCGCCGCCAAGGCGGCGGCGGAGAAGGCGGCCAAGGCCGCCGCGGCGAAAAAGGAGGGATGAGGAAATGGACTATTCTGAACTGAACCTGATTGGCTCCTCCTCCCCCCACATCCGCACCAAGGCGGGCACCAACAGCATCATGGGGGAGGTGCTCATCGCCCTGGCCCCGGCGCTGTGCTTCGCCGTCTACAACTTCGGCTGGCGTGCCCTGGCCAACACCCTGGTGTCGGCGGCGGGCTGCTGCCTCTTTGAGTACCTCTACCGGTACCTGATGAAGAAGAACAACACCGTGGGGGACCTGAGCGCCGCCGTCACCGGCGTGCTCATCGCCTTTGTCTGCCCGGTGACCATCCCCTACTGGATCTTGCTGGTGGGCGACTTCTTCGCCATTGTGGTGGTCAAGCAGCTCTTTGGCGGCATCGGCAAGAATTTCCTGAACCCCGCCCTGGCGGCCCGGGCCTTCATGCTCTCCTGGGCCGGGGAGATGAGCACCTGGGTGGGTCCCCGGACCAGCACCCCCCTGTGGGGGAGCTTCGACGCAGTGACCTATCCCACCCCCATGGCCCTGCTCCACGGAAACGATCTGGCCTCCCTGGAACAGATGTATGACCTGCCGGAGATGCTGGTGGGCTTCATCGGCGGGTCCATGGGCGAGGTCAGCGCCCTGCTGCTGATCATCGGCGGGGTGTGGCTGATCTTCCGCAAGGTCATCACCTGGCACATCCCCGTCTGCTACATCGGCACCGTGGCGGCGCTGACCTTCCTCTTCCCCCGGGGCAACGACCCCATGACCTGGATGCTCTACAACATCCTGGGCGGCGGACTGATGCTGGGGGCCTTCTTCATGGCCACCGACTACGTCACCTCCCCCGTCACCCACCTGGGGCAGGCCATCTTCGGCGTGGGCTGCGGCCTGCTGACGGTGTTCATCCGCTACTTCGGCTCCAACAGCGAGGGTGTGTGCTACGCCATCCTGGTGATGAACCTGGTGGTGTGGATCATCGACAAGTCCATCAAGCCCGGCCGCTTTGGCGTGGCCAAGGCGGAGAAGCTGTCCGGCCTGGGGAAAAAGCCTGAGAAAAAGAAGGAGAAGAAGGAGGTGGCGGGGAAATGAGCAAGCGTGAAACTGCCGCCGCCAAGGAGGTCCAGCGCCAGAAGCTGGAGCTGGACCCGAAGTACATCATAAAGCTCACCGGCACGCTGCTGGGCATCTCCGCCGTGGTGGCCCTGCTGCTGGGCGTGGTCAACCAGGTCACAGCCCCCATCATCGAGGAGATGCAGGCGGAGAAGACCGCCGCGGCCATGTCCCAGGTCCTGGAGGCGGAGGAGTATCTGCCCCTGGAGACGGAGGCCGAGGGCGTCACCGCCCTCTATGAGGCCCGGACCGGCGGGGAGCCGGCGGGCTACGTGGTGGAGGTGAGCGGCAGCGGCTACGGCGGCGCCATCCAGATGGTGGTGGGCGTGGACCTGAGCGGCACGGTCACCGGCGTATCCGTCACCGACCACGGCGAGACCAGCAACGTGGGCACCAAGGTGGTGGAGAGCGAGGCGGTGCTGGGCCAGTTCGTGGGCATGTCCCTGGCGGACGGCGAGATCACCGTCAACTCCGGGACCAACCGCTTCGACGGCGTCTCCGGCGCCACCGTCAGCTCCCGGGGCGTGGTCTCCGGCGTGAATACGGCTCTGGCCGCCGTGGCCGGACTGGCTGAGTAAGGGAGGAGGAGCGAGATGAATTTCAAGAAACAGCTCAAGGAGGGCCTTCTGACCCAGAATCCGGTGCTGGTGCAGCTGCTGGGCATGTGCTCCACCATGGCCATCACCACGACCATCTTTAACGGTCTGGGCATGGGCGTCAGCGTCCTCATTATCCTGACCTGCTCCAACGTGGTCATCTCCCTGCTGCGGAAGATCATCCCCGACCAGATCCGCATCGCCGCCTACGTGGTGGTCATCGCGGGCTTCGTGACCATGGTGGACCTGCTGCTCCAGGCGTTCCTGCCGGACATCGCCGAGAGCCTGGGGGTGTTCATCCCCCTGATCGTGGTCAACTGCATCATCCTGGCCCGGGCGGAGTCCTTCGCCTCCAAGAACAAGGTGCTGCCCGCCGCCCTGGACGGCATCTGCCAGGGCATCGGCTACACCCTGGTGCTGCTGGTCATGAGCGCCATCCGGGAGTTTCTGGGCAGCGGGTCCCTGGCGGGACAGCAGATCTTCCCGTCGGAGTACGGCGTGATGATGCTCACTCTGCCCGTGGGCGGCTTCCTGACGTTGGGCTGCCTCATCGCCCTGATGCAGTGGGCCCGAGACAAGGCTGAGAAGAAGGAGGGGAAGTAAGCCGTGGATATTACCAGTTTGCTGTCCATCTCCCTGGGGGCCATTTTGGTCAACAACTTCATTCTGGTCCAGTTTTTGGGCATCTGCCCCTTCATGGGCGTCAGCAAGAAAATGGACACCGCCGTGGGCATGGGCTTCGCCGTGATCTTCGTCATGGGTCTGGCCTCCGCCCTGTGCTACCCGGTGAACCAGCTGCTGGTGCGGCTGGACCTGGAGTACATGCAGACGGTGGCCTTCATCCTGGTCATCGCCGCCCTGGTCCAGTTCGTGGAGATGTTCCTGAAGAAGTCCATCCCCACCCTCTATGAAGCCCTGGGCGTGTACCTGCCCCTGATCACCACCAACTGCGCGGTGCTGGGCGTGGTGCTGCTCAACGTCCAGGAGAACTATAACTTCATCGAGTCCGTGGTCTACGGCATCACCGGCGGCGTGGGCTTCCTGCTGGCCATCGTGCTCTTCGCCAGCATCCGGGAGCGGCTGGAGTTCGCCGACCCGCCGAAGGCCTTCCGGGGCTTTCCCATCGCGCTGATCACCGCCGGCCTCATGGCGCTGAGCTTCATGGGCTTCAGCGGCCTGAGCGTGTGGTAAGAGGAGGGACGAGAGAATGAATATCCTGTATGCCGTTTTGATTCTTACCGTGCTGGGCGGCGTGTTCGGCCTGGTGCTGTCCATCGCCTCCAAGGTGTTCGAGGTCAAGAGCGACCCCCGCCTGGCGGAGATCCTGGACTCCCTGCCCGGCGCCAACTGCGGCGGCTGCGGCTACGCCGGCTGCGCCGGCTGCGCGGCGGCCATCCTGGAGGGGAAGGCGCCGGTGAACGCCTGCCCCAGCAACACTGGGGAGAAGACCGCCCGCATCGCCGCCATCATGGGGGTGGAGGTCAAGCCGGTGGAGCGCCGGGTGGCCTTCGTCCGCTGCGCCGGCGGGGACCGTGCCGGGCACAAGTTCGACAAGTACGTAGGCCTCACCGACTGCGTGGCCGCCATGAAGGTGGCGGGGGACGGCCCCCTGGACTGCGCCTTCGGCTGCCTGGGGCTGGGCTCCTGCGTCAAGGCCTGCAAATTCGACGCCATCCACATCAACAGCCGGGGCGTGGCGGAGGTGGACCGGGAGAAGTGCGTGTGCTGCATGCAGTGCGCCGCTGTGTGCCCGAAGAAGGTCATCGTCAGCATGCCCTACAACGTGGACATCGTGCTGCCCTGCGCCAACAAGGAGAAGGGCGTCCAGGCCAAGGCCCACTGCGCCATCAGCTGCATCGGCTGCAAGCTGTGCGAGCGCAACTGCCCCTCCGGGGCCATCACCGTGTCCAAGAACGTGGCGGTTATCGACTACGACAAGTGCACCTCCTGCGGGATCTGCGTGGAGAAGTGTCCCCGGAAGCTCATCGTCAACATCCACGATACCGGCAAGGTTGCCCCTGTGGTGGTGGCCTGAGCGTATTCCTGTGTCAAACGAAATAAGGAGAGCCCGGGAGCGGAAGCTCGCGGGCTCTCTTCTTTCCTGATTCCTGCGCGCATTACGGTCCCGGGGTGACAGACGCCGCTGCGGCGGCAGGCCGCCGGCCGCTGAACGCCTGATAGCGGGCCAGTATGTGGTCCCGAATGACCTCCGCTGCCGGGGCGGGGGACCGGTAGGCGTCCGACATGCGCCCCAGCTCCGCCGGGTCCGTCAGGAGGGCAAGGGCCAGGCCGGCCAGTTCCTCCGGAGTGTCCGCCGTGGCGGCGGCTCCCAGATGGATGAAGTAGCGCATGTTGTAGGTCTCGCACCCCGCCACGGCGTTGACCAGCACCATGGGGAGGCGCTTGCTGGCGGCCTCCGTGGTGCTGATGCCGCCGGGCTTGGTCATATACAGGTCGGCGCTGTCCATGAGCAGGGGGACGTCCTTGCGGTAGCCGAGGATCTGGACCCGGGGGTCGCCGGCGTACTCCTGCTCCATAGCCCTGTACAGCCGCTGGTTGCTGCCGCAGACCACGCTCACGCGGCAGTCCTCCGACATACCGCCGGCAATGAGGCGGACCAGGGCGGGGATGGGGCCGCAGCCCATGCTGCCGGACATGATCAGCAGATGGCGGCAGTCCGGGGGCAGAGAGAGGCTGGCCTTGGCCGCCTCCCGCTCCACGGAGGCGTAAAAGGCCTGACGGATGGGGATGCCGCTGGCCACCAGTTTGCGGCGTGGGATGCCCTGACCGGCGAACTCATCCGCCAGGCATTCGTCGGGGATGAAGTAGGCGTCCAGCTCGCTCTCGCCGCAGCTGGGGCTGCAGGTGTAGTCTGTGGCCACGAAGTAGGTCTGGAGGGAGGGGGCGTGCCGGCGGAGGACCTCTGTGGCGATCATGGCGGTGAAGACGTGGGTGCAGACCGCCACATCATACGCCCCATCCTGGATGTAGCGGTAGGTGCGCTCCACACCGGCGGTGATGGCCCGGTCCACCAGGGTCCCGTCCCGAAACATCCCGGGGTGGGCCTCGGCGTAGCGGTATCCCCGGCTGAACAGGCCGGGGGTGTACCGGTAGATCCGGTTAAAGCTGGAGGAGATCAGCTGGGAGACGCTGGGGGAGATAAAGCTCAGGGCGTCCACCATCTCGCAGTCGATTCCCTGGCCCCGGAAGGCCTCCTGGATCGCCCTGCCGCAGGAGTTGTGCCCCTCGCCCGTGTTGCAGCTCAAGATCAGAACGCGCATACCGCACCTCTTTCCTTTCTGCGCTTGTGCTTGTCTGTAGTGTATCAGAATTTCAGCGCCATTGCAACACCCAGGAGGGGAAAAGGCCGCCGCGGACCGGCGCCCGGCGGGGGCCGCGCCTCTGCCGGAGCGCTGGGGCGGCCCCTTGCCGCCCCCTTGATTTGAATTTACAATTTGTTCACGGGGAAGGCGGGGAAAGCATATTGACAATGGGGAATATTGGTGATACACTGCGTTTAGCACTCAAGGGAAAGGAGTGCTAAAGGAGTTCGGCTATGGAATTGACCGCCCGAAAAAAACAAATACTGAAGGTGGTCACCGAGCGATACATCGACACGGCGGAGCCTGTGGGTTCGAAGTTCATCGCCCAGTCCATGGGCGGCTCCGTCAGCTCCGCCACCATCCGCAACGAGCTGGCGGACCTGGTGGAGATGGGCTACCTGGAGCAGCCCCACACCTCCGCCGGCCGGGTTCCCTCCCCGAAAGGGTACCGGCTGTACGTCAATGAGCTGATGGAGAAGAAGAGCGTGTCGGCTCAGGAGGCGGCGGAGATCAACGAGGCTCTCCAGGGAAAGATGCAGGGACTGGACAACGTCATCGCCCAGGCGGGCCAGGTGGTGTCCTCCATTGTCAGCTATCCCGCCTACGCTGTGGCCTCGGGCAAGAGCGCCGTCACCATCCGGCGCTACGACCTGCTGCCGGTGGACGGCGGCAGCTTCATCGCCGTGGTGATGACCGACGACAGCCGGGTCAAGAGTCAGATCATCCGCTGCGGCCTGCCGGTGGACGGCGGGCAGCTCCCGGCCCTGGCCAACCTGCTCAACACCCACTTCACCGGCATCAGCGCCGAGGAGATGGGGGAGAAGCTGATGGCCCTGACGGGCCAGCTGGGCGGCGAGCTGTTCATGCCGCTGTCTCAGGCGGTGGAGTACGCCGTGGATGTCATCGACAGCTCCCAGCGCAGCCATGTGTTCACCACCGGACAGAGCCAGCTGCTGCGGCAGCCGGAGTTCCAGGACCTGAGCCGGGCCGACGGGCTCATGAGCCTGCTGACGGACCAGAAGGAGGACCTGCCGGTGCTGGACGAGAACACCCGGATGCAGATCCTCATCGGCCCGGAGAACGTCAACGAGGCCCTGCGGGACGCCAGCGTGGTGGTGGCCAGCTATGACATCGGGGACAACATGCGTGGGCTCATCGGCGTGGTGGGTCCCACCCGGATGGATTACGCCGCCGTGGCCGCCCGGCTGAGCTACTTTGCCGAGAGCCTGACGAAAATGTTCGGGAAAAATAACCAGTTACCCCCCAAGGAGGACGATATACCGTGAGCAAGAAAGAGAAAAACCCCTCCCCCGCCGGGGAGCAGGAGCAGGCCCCCCAGGAGGCCCAGCAGCCCCAGGAGGTGACGGAGGAGTACCGGCAGGAGGAGACGCCGGAGACCTTCACCGTCACCCGGGAGCAGATGGAGAAGATGGAGGCCCTGGCCGGGCAGCTGTCCTCCCTCCATGACCAGCACCTGCGTCTGGCGGCGGAGTACGACAACTACCGCAAGCGCACCACCCGGGAGAAGGAGACCATCTATCAGGACGCCAAGCTGGATACCATCGCGAAGTTCCTGGAGGTCTACGACAACCTGGAGCGGGCCGCGTCCCAGACCGGGGACGAGGACAACGTCCACAAGCAGGGCATGGTCATGATCTTCAACCAGCTCAGGAATGTGCTGGAGAAGATGGGCGTCACCATTGACGACCCCCAGGGCCAGCCCTTCGACCCCGCCCGCCACAACGCCGTGATGCATGTGGACGATGAGAACCTGGGAGAGGGCATTGTGTCCCAGGTCTTTCAAAAGGGCTTTCTGCTGGGCGAGCGGGTCATCCGCTGCGCCACCGTTCAGGTGGCCAACTGAGGCGCCCCTTTCCCGATTCAATAGAGTTCCACCCATTCTTTGTTAAAAAATATTTTCCATAGATATAGGAGGCAATCATTATGTCTAAAGTCATCGGCATCGATTTAGGTACTACCAACTCCTGCGTGGCAGTGATGGAGGGCGGCGAGGCCGTCGTCATCCCCAACGCGGAGGGCAACCGCACCACCCCGTCCGTGGTGGCTTTCTCCAAGACCGGCGAGCGCATGGTGGGCCAGGTGGCCAAGCGCCAGGCCATCACCAACCCCGACCGGACCATCTCCTCCATCAAGCGTGAGATGGGCTCCGACCACCGCGTCACCGTGGACGGCAAGAGCTACACCCCCCAGGAGATCAGCGCCATGATCCTCCAGAAGCTGAAGGC
>DVGP01000153.1 GCA_018712665.1 Candidatus Pelethomonas intestinigallinarum
CTGAAGGACGTGGCCAACGCCATCAAGTCCTGCGGCGAGCCCATCTCCATCCCCAGCGACATGGACCTGCTGCTGAAGGCCTTCGCGGAGAACGGCATCCAGGTGGAATAAATACGCGCAAGCGGCGGACAGTCCGGTTTTCGGCTGTCCGCCGCTTGTTTTTCCCCTGAAAAAGGCATATTATGTCGTGCCAAAGCTGAATATCGCCGTATTTTCCGCCGCCGCGCTCTTTTTTATTGGACCTCCCGGAGCAGCTCATCCGCCGACACGCCGTACAGCTTTGCCAGGGCCAGGAGGTTCACGGTGCTGGGGTCGGAGGTGCCGTTCTCCCACTTGGAGACGGCCTGCCGGCTCACCCCCAGGGACTCCGCTACGAACTCCTGGGTCATCTGGCGCCGGGTCCGGTGGGCCCGGAGGACCTCCCCCAGGGACCGCTTGACGGCGGCGGCCTTCTCCCGCTCCTGGGCGGAGCGCAGATACTTCCGCAGGGCCCGGAGCACGTACCAGAGCAGTACGCCGAACAGCACCGCCAAGACTAGGGCGATCAGCAGCGCGATGCCGCTGACAACAGTAACTTGAGTAGCAGGCATCATAAAGACAATTCCTCCTACTAGGATTGCGGGTGTTCCCGCTGATAGGTCAAAAATACCAGATCCAGCCGGTTGCCGCCACCAACCAGGGCGCAACTTTGGGTTGCGGTGAGGGGTTTCGGTCAGTATTTCCTCTGTTATGCCAGGGTGAACTCACCGGTCAGCAGCTCCCGGCCGCCGTCACACAGGAACCACTCGATCCGCCCGGGGAGGACCCGGTGGCGCATCTGCAGGTCCCACTGGGCCAGGCTCTCCCGGGGGATAGGGATGGTGAGCGCCCTCGCCTCCCCCGGCGCCAGCCAGACCTTGGCAAAGCCGCACAGCTGCCGCGCCCGGCTGGTCGCCACCCCCTGGCGCCGGTGGAGGTAGAGCTGTGGCACCGCCCAGCCCCCCCTGCCGCCGGTGTTGGTCAGGGTGAAGGAAACCCCCTCCTCTCCCGCCGCCTCCAGGCGGCAGTCAAAGGCGGTGTAGCTCAGGCCGCAGCCGAAGCCGTACCGGGGACGGGAGGCGTTGTAGTAGGCCATGGACCGGTAGGAGTCCTTGGCGTTGTAGTAGACGGGGAGCTGGCCGGTCTCGTCCGGCAGGGAGACGCACAGCCGCCCCGCCGGCTCGCAAAACCCGAAGAGCAGCTTGGCGATGGCCTCGCCGCCGGTGGGCCCCGGGTAGAAGCAGCAGAGGATGGCGTCGGAGCACCGGTCGATCTCCCCCATCTCGTAGGGGCGGCCGCCGATCAGGACGGTGACGACCCGCTTTCCCGCGGCCTTCAGCCGTCCTAGCAGTGCCAGCTGGTCCCCGGGGAGGGCCAGGGAGGCGCAGTCCACGTTTTCGCCGCAGTCCATGGTGACGGCCGTCTGCTCCTTCATGGCCCCGTTGGCGTCGAACTCCCCCTGAACGCCGAACCGGCTGGAGCTGCCCCCCACCACGGCGACCACCGTGTCGCAGTCCGCCACCGCCGCCATCGCGTCCTCCAGCAGGGCGGCGTCCCGGCTGAACATTGCGCAGCCCGGGTGGACGGTGAGCGCCACCGGGAGCTTTTCCCCGCCGATGAGGGCCTCCAGCCCGGTCCGGACGGTGACGCCGCCCCGGACGGGAGGGGTGTAGTCCCCCAGCTGGTTGTAGATGGCGTCGGCGTTGGGGCCCACCAGCCCCAGATGGAGGGGCTTATCAATGGCGAGGGGCAGGAGGCCGCCCTCGTTTTTCAGCAGCACCGGGGTGTGCTCCGCCAGGGCCTTGACCTGGGGGAACCGCTCCGGGGTGTACTGCTGCCAGGGGCTGTCCTCGGGGACATAGGGCCGCTCAAAGAGCCCCCGGCGGAACTTCACGGTGAGAATGCGGCGGACCGCCTCGTCGATCCGCGCCTCGGACACCAGCCCTCGGGCCACGGCCGCCTCCAGCTTCTCAAAGCCCGTGTCCCACAGGCCCATGTCCACCCCGGCCTCCAGGGCCAGAGCTCCGGAGGCGGCACGGTCGCCGGTGACGGCGTCCAGCTGGTCCACGGCGACGCCGTCGGACATGACGAAGCCCCGGAAGCCGTACTCCTCCCGGAGCAGGTCCCGGAGGAGCCAGGGGTTGGCGTGGCAGTACACCCCGTCGATCTCGTTGTAGGCGGCCATGAAGGCGGCGACGCCCTCCTCCACGCAGGCCTTCACCGGGGGCAGGTGGATCTCCCGCAGCTCCCGTTGGCCGATCCGGGCGGCGCTGGCGTTGACCCCGCCGGTGGTCTCCCCCTGGGCGCACAGGTGCTTGGCCACCACGTCCACCCCCGCCCCCTGGATGCCACGGACCGCCGCCCGGGCCATCTGGGAGGCCAGATAGGGGTCTTCCCCGAAGCACTCCTCGCTCCGGCCCCACCGGGGATCCCGGAGCACGTCCAGCATGGACACCAGGGCCAGGTCCACGCCCATGTCCCGGAGCTGCTTTCCGCAGACCTCGGCGGCCGCCTCCAGCAGCGCCGGGGCGAAGGAGCAGGCCGCCGCCAGGTTCACCGGCAGCAGGCAGCCGTCCAGGGCCTGGTGGCCGTGGGGGCACTCGGAGGAGAACAGCACCGGGATGCCCAGCCGGGAGTGCTCCAGCACATACCGCTGGACATCGTTCCGGGTCCGGACCGCCAGGGGGCCGTCCAGGCCGGTGTCGAAGTCCTTCCCGGACCAGGGGTCCGCCCGGTGGAGGCCGTAGAGGGTCCCCAGGCTGCTGTAGCGGGCCACCTCATCCTGAAATTCCTGGGTAAAGGTGACATTCTGCCCCTCCCGGCGGTAGATGCGGAACCCGTAGAGCCGCTGGGTGAGCTGCCCCACCTTCTCCCGCAGCGTCATGCGGC
>DVGP01000154.1 GCA_018712665.1 Candidatus Pelethomonas intestinigallinarum
CAAGAAAGTTGTTTCGTCAAGAAACAATAGATGACGGCATCTCTTTCACAGGGCCGGAGGCCGAAGTATCGCCGATAGACCCGCTGTAGATTAGATGGCAAAAACCTAATTCGGTGCGGAAATGTCCCAAATCTGATAAAGACTAGTTAAGACAAAGGAATCCAAAACCTTGGTTTTGGCGGTTTTTCGGTTCACTTTTGGCCGTCCAAAAGTGAACCGCGGGGTACGGGGGCGCGTAGCCCCCGAAACACCCGGGGCGTGGGGGCGGGCAGCCCCCACAAGACCTGAACCGCGGGGTCCGGGGGCGCGTAGCCCCCGCCGCTCCCTTCGCTCCGGGGGGCGAAACTCCCCTTGCCCGGGGTGTGGGGGCCTCAGCCCCCACGTAGCTCCGAGAAGCAAAATTTCCCTTTGCCGCCGCAAGGCGGCACTATCCCCAGTGTGCAAAAAAGAGGTGTCCCTATGAGCAGATTCAAAGGAATGTACTGGCGTCAGTTCGGCATCAGCGTGGGGCTGGTGGCGCTGACGCTGGTCTTGCTGGGGGCCTCCTTTTTCTCGCTGACCTACAGCTATATGATGACGGAGCGGCGCGTGGAGCTGGAGGAGAAGGCGGAGATCATCGCTCAGATGGCGGAGCGCGCCTACAGCGGTTCCTCCGCGGGGCTGGGACTGTGGAGCGAGGAGCTCCGGGATCTTGTGGACGTGGCCCAGCAGATGAGCGATATCAACTTCCTCATCTGGGTGCCCCGGTATGGGAGCTTTGTCAGCACTGACGCCAGCGTCGCGAACCAGCAGCTGACGCTGCCGGAGGCCATGGGGGAGCGGCTGGCCCGGGGGGAGACCTACGCCGGCAACAGCACCCTGGGGATCTACAGCCACCCTCGCTTCGTGGTGGCCATTCCCGCCCGCAGCACTGACAGCGGCGAGGTCCTGGTGGGGCCGGTGCTGGCGGTGATGGAGTCCGCCCCCATGACGGAGATGTGGCGGGCTTTCCTGGGTATCTTCCTGCTGACGGCCATCACCGTGCTGATCATCGCCTTCATGGCCACCGCCGCCATCGTCGGGCAGCAGACCAAGCCCATCAAGGATATGGCCATTGCCGCCCGCAACTTCGCGGAGGGCAACTTTGACGCCCGGGTCCGGGACACGGGCCGGGACGATGAGATCGGGGAGCTGACGGAGGCCTTCAATGCCATGGCCGACTCCCTGCAGAAGACGGAGCAGCAGCGCCGGGAGTTCATCGCCAACATCTCCCACGAGCTGAAGACCCCCATGACCACCATCGCCGGCTATGTCGACGGCATCCTGGACGGGGTCATCTCCCCGGAGGAGGAGCGGCAGTACCTGTCCATCATCTCCGCGGAGAGCCGGCGGCTGAGCCGGCTGGTCCGGCGGATGCTGGATGTGAGCCAGCTCCAGAGCATGGACCTGATCAAGCAGAAGAAGCCCTTCGATCTCAGCGAGTCCATGCGCCGGGTGCTGGTGAGCATGGAGAAGAAGATCACCGACCGGGGGCTGGATGTGGACGTGGAGATCCCCGAGGACCCGGTGATCGTGCTGGGGGACAACGACCTGCTGACCCAGGTGGTCTATAACCTGCTGGAGAACGCCGCCAAGTTTGCCTACCAGGGCAGCACTCTGTTCCTGGGGCTGACCCGGCAGGGGGAGAAGGCCGTCGTCACGGTGCGGAACACCGGCGACACCATTCCTCCCGAGGAGCTGCCCCTGCTGTTCGAGCGGTTCCATAAGACCGACAAATCCCGCAGCGAGGACAAGGACGGGGTGGGCCTCGGCTTGTACATTGTGCGCACCATTCTGGAGCAGCACCGGGAGAAGATCACCGTCTCCAGTCAGGACGGGGTGACCACCTTCACCTTCACGGTGCAGCTGGCGGAGGAGGCCAGGCCGGCCAAGGAGAGCAAGTCCTCCCGGGAGGCCAAGCTGGCGAAAAACGGATAAGGATAGAGAAACATATGGAGTTTGACCACATGGAACAGGGGCGGGAGGTGGTCCTCACCTACCGGCCGGAGCAGAGCGCGGAGCCGGTGGTGCTGCGCTACGAGAGGGAGCTGCCCTGCCGGATGCGGCGGGAGCGGGAGGAGCTGAGCCGCCGGGAGCTGAGCAGAGCTCTGGCCCGGGCCGCCGGAACGGAGAGAAAGCGGAAGGCGCCCCGCCGGGGCGTGCGGGCCGCGGTGGGCGTGGCGCTGCTGGCGGCGCTGGTGTGTCTGGGCGTAGGCATTTGGTACGTTCAAAGCTATGTCCTTGACCGGCCCGGCGGCGGAGACGCCGGCAGCCAGCCCCCGGACGGGGACTACTATTACTACTACTGGGAGGATCAGGAGCGGGAGCCCCAGGAGACCACCATCCACACCTACCGGCCCTATGGCGGCAGCGGCGCCCGGCTGGAGCTGGTCTCCGCCGGGGAGGACGCCCAGGCGCTGACCCCCGGGGAGGTCTATGACCGGGTCCGTCCCTCCACTGTCACGGTGCTGGGGGAGGATGCCGAGGGCTACAGCGTGGGCACCGGCGTCATCTTCACAGAGGACGGCTATATCCTGACCAATTACCATGTCATTGACGGCTGCTCCGCCTGTCAGGTGTGGATCACAGACGAGTACGGCGTGGACAGCGTCTATGACGCTCTGCTGGTGGGCGGCGACGCGGACCAGGATCTGGCGGTGCTGAAGATCGACGCCCAGGGCCTGACCCCGGCGGAGTTCGGCGTGTCCGACGAGCTGTCGGTGGGGGACCCGGTGTACGCCATCGGCAACCCCCTGGGCCTGGAGCTGCGGAGCACCTTTACCGACGGCATCGTCTCCGCCGTCAACCGGGACGTGGATGTGGACGGCGTCATCATGACCCTGATCCAGACCAATGCCGCCCTGAACTCCGGCAACTCCGGTGGGCCGCTCATCAACCAGTACGGCCAGGTGGTGGGCATCAACACCATCAAGATGATGAGCGGCTACGACACCCTGGAGGGATTGGGCTTCGCCATTCCCACCTCCCTGGCCCAGCGGTGGGTCAACGAGCTTATCGAGTACGGCGAGCTCCAGCCCCAGCCGCTGCTGGGCCTGACCATCAGCCGCATCCCCGAGGTTTTGGACGGGGAGCTGACGGGCCTGCGGGTGGAGGAGGTCTCCCCCGGCCTGGGCGGCGAGGCCGCCGGTGTGGAGGTGGGGGACTATATTCTGTCCTTCAACGGCCAGGAGATCACACGCATTGAGCAGATCCTGTCCATCCGTCAAACCCTCAGCGTGGGGGACATGGTGGAGATCCAGGTGTGGCGGGACGGCGAGATTTTGACGCTGACCATGGAGATGATGGCCGGTGAGTGATGTGATGAGGAGGGAGTATTCTGTGGAGGAGAGAACAGCCTTTTTTCAGTCTGAGGTGACGGTGGACGCCGCCTACCTGCGGCGGACCTGGAGCAACTACGGGAAGCTGGCCCGGGCCCGGTGGATCCTGGCCCTGTTTCCCCTGATCTGCATCATCTATCTGGCGGCGCAGCACGCCCGGGGCGGGTACACCTCCCTGGGGATCTTCGCCCTGGCGGTGATTTTGCTGCTGTTCGCCGTCGCCCTGCCGCGGCTGGTGGTGGGACAGATGCTGGGGGACTACAGGAAGTACCGCTCCGACGGCCTCCGGCGGGTAACCCTTCTGGACGACGGGGTGGAGACCACCTTAGTCAAGTATGACAGCACGGTTTTCAACACCTATAGCGAATTCCAGAGGGTGGAGGAGGACGACAAGGGCTGGTACCTGATCCGGCCGGACCGGCGGCTCATCATCCCCAAGGGGACCACCCTCCAGGGTGATCCGGCCAAGGTCAGGGCGTTCCTGGAGGAGCGGCTGGCCGTCTGCCGGGAGGCCCCAGAGGGGAACGAAGAGGACCTGGAGGAAGAATAAAAAAGACACACAGGGGCGAGACCCATTTCGTGGGCCTCGCCCCTGTCTGCTTTTGATGATATGCGCGGCCGGCCCGCGCCGGGTCACTGCTGATTCTCCAGCTTTTTTGCCGCGGCGGTAAATTCCCGAAAGAGAGGGTGCGCTCTATTGGGCCGGACAGGGGCTGACGCCCCGTCCATTTGATATGAGCCCTCCGGCTCCCCCTTCGGGGAACCGCCGGAGATGGCAGAGAGCCGGCCCGCGCCGAGTCACTGCTGATTCTCCAGCTTTTTTGCCGCGGCGATAAATTCCCGGAATAACGGATGGGCTCTGTTCGGCCGGCTCTTCAGCTCCGGGTGGAACTGGACGCCCACGAACCAGGGGTGGTCTCCGATCTCCACGATCTCCACCAGCCGTCCGTCGGG
>DVGP01000155.1 GCA_018712665.1 Candidatus Pelethomonas intestinigallinarum
AAAAATCGTTGGGAAATCAAGAAAAATCTGTCAACAGGCGTGTGTGGAAAAGGCGGGGGCTCGTCCACGGCTTTCCACAGGACAGGATGCGACAGGAATTTTCCACAGGCTGGGTGCAAAACTTTTTGGGGAAACGGTGGAAAACTTAGGGGATAATGTTGAAAGTTTTCGCCGTTGGTTTGCGCTCACTTGGTGGAGTTGATGTTTGTGATGATGGACTTCACCGTTTCGGCGAAGGAGGGGTCCTTTTTCATCTTTTTCTCTACCTGCTCGATGGAGTGGAGGACGGTGGTGTGGTCCCGGTTGCTGAACTCCCCGCCGGTCTCGCTGAGGGACAGGCTGGTCATCCGGCGGATCAGGTACATGGCGATCTGCCGGGCGTTGACGCAGTCCCGGCTCCGGGACTGGCCCCGGATCTGATCCTCCTCCAGGCGGAAGTAGCGGCAGATCTCCTTGATGATGGTGTCGGCGGTGATGATGAATTCGCTGGACCGGCTCATGTCCTGGATGGCCCGGTCTACGCACTGGTGGTCGATGACCGTGCCCTCCAGGTCGTGGAAGGCCTTGATCTTCTTCACCGTGCCCTCCAGCTGCCGCACGTTGGCGGTGATCTTGGTGGCGATGTAGCTTGCGATGTCGTCGGGGAGGGCGAAGCCCAGCTGCACCGCCTTGTTTTTGATGATGGCGATGCGGGTCTCCAGGTCCGGCGGCTGCACGTCGGTCATCAGTCCCCACTCAAAGCGGGTGCGGAGCCGGTCGTCCAGCTGGGCCATCTCGTGGGGCGGCCGGTCGGAGGTGAGGACGATCTGCTTTTTGCTCTCATAGAGCGTGTTGAAGGTGTGGAAAAATTCGTTCTGGGTCTCCACCTTGCCGGCCACGAACTGGATATCGTCCACCAGCAGCAGGTCCGCCTCCCGGTACTTGGTGCGGAAATCCCCTGCCTTGCCGGTGCGGACGGAGTCGATGAAGTCGTTGATGAACTCATCCCCCTTGATGTAGACGATCCGGCTGCCGGGATATTTGTTGCGGATCACGTGGGCGATGGCGTAGAGCAGGTGGGTTTTGCCCAGGCCCGAGTCGCCGTAGATGAACAGGGGGTTGTAGTGCTGGCCCGGCGCGTCGGCCACCGCCTTGGCGGCGGAGCAGGCCAGGCGGTTGGAGGGGCCCACCACGAAGGTCTCGAAGGTGAATTCCCCGCTCTCCATCAGGCTGCTGGGCCGGTCGGACTCCCCGCTGCGGTACCGCCGCAGCCCCTCCTCATCCAGAAGCTTTACCGTGATGTCCGAGGAGAAGATGTCCTTCAGCCCCGCCTCGATGTTCCCCAGGAACCGGTCCTGGATGTTGCTGCGCTTGAAGGCGTTGGGGCAGTATAGGATCATGGTGTCCCCCTCCAGGGCCACCACCTCTGTCTCGTCGAACCAGGTCTTGATGGTGGTCTCCGAGAGCTCCTCCCGCAGGCGGGTCAGGATCATGGACCAGACGTCGGAAACAGATTGCATAGAAGCTCTCCTTTTCTCTCTCATTCTGACAGTCTATCTGCAAAGCAAAAAAATACCTACAGTAGTATACCAGAAAACGGCTGAAATTGCAACAGTTCGTGCAACACTTATAGAATAAGTATAGGGGGCGGAGGAGCTCCTGGGAGGGCGGGGGGAGGTACAAGATATGGGCGGCGGGTCCCGGGTTCTTACACTATATTTTGTGAGGTGGGCCGAAATTGCCGGGGGAGCGGGGCAAAAGTGGGCAAATCAGAGGAAAATTCCTTTTTTGTGGAAGTTTTTGTTGACACAGGTTTTGGATTTGTGTATAATAACTGTTGCTTGTCCCCTGGGGACAGTCTGAAGAGTGTCAACTGCGGCGCTTTGAGGGGTCTGCCGTCAAAGCGCCGTCGAGTAGCGCGGTGTTTTCGCGCCGCGCGGCAAATGAGATTAGGAGGTGTATGCAAATGTTCCGTACCTACCAGCCCAAGAAGCGCCAGCGCTCCAAGGAGCATGGATTCCGCAAGCGGATGAGGACCGCCAACGGCCGCAAGGTCCTGGCCCGCCGCCGCGCCAAGGGCCGCGCTCGCCTGACCCATTGAGGCCGCGGAGTTTGCATCGCGAATAGATAGATTGCGAAAGGGACGGCGAAGGGTTTTGCCGTCCCTTGGGCGCTTTCCGGGAGAAAATTTTCCCAGGCGCCGGAGGTCCGCCGGTGGGGAGAGGTGTGAGCTGAAGCCGTGAAGAAGTGGGTCACCATCAAAAAGAATCACGAGTTCCGCCGGATGTACGCCAAGGGCCGCTCGGCGGTGACGCCCTTTCTGGTGGTCTACTGCCGACCCAACCGCCTGGGCCACAACCGCCTGGGGGTGACGGTGAGCACCAAGCTGGGGGGCGCCGTGGTCCGCAACCGGGCTCGCCGCCGCCTGCGGGAGCTCTACCGCCTGGCCCAGCCCAACATGCGCCAGGGCTATGACATCGTCCTGGTGGCCCGGTCCCGGGCGGTGGACGGCCCCTGGCGGCGGATGGACGCCGCCTTCCGCAAGGCCCTGGGCCAGCTGGGGCTGCTGGAGGAGGCGGGGACGCCGTGAGGCTGAAAAAGCTCCTTCTCTCTGCCATCCGCTTCTATCAGCGCCGCATCTCCCCGGGGCTCCCGCCCCGGTGCCGCTTCATCCCCACCTGCTCCCAGTATGCCCTGGAGGCCATCGAGAAGTACGGCCCCTGGAAGGGCGGCTGGCTGGCTCTGCGGCGGTTTTTGCGATGCCACCCCTTCTATAAGGGGGATATCTACGACCCTGTGCCCTGAGGCGACGGCCCGGGCCAAGCCACAAACGAATACCGGAGGAAAACATAAGCAATGGGTAATATCATCACCATGCCCTTCGCGGCCCTGCTGCGGTGGCTCTATGAGTTCACCGCGTCCTACGGCCTGTCCATCATCCTCTTCGCCCTGGTCATCAAGCTGGTGCTGCTGCCCTTCCAGATGAAGTCCAAGCGCAGCATGATGCGTATGGGCAGCCTGTCCAAGAAGCAGCAGGAGCTGCAAAAGCAGTACGCCAACAACCAGAAGAAGTACCAGGAGGAGCTTGCCAAGCTCTACCAGGAGGAGAACGTCAACCCCGCCAGCGGGTGCCTGTGGTCCTTCCTGCCCCTGCTGATCCTCATGCCCCTGTACTCCATCGTCTACCGGCCCATCACCCACTTCATGGGTCTGAGCCAGGAGGCGATGGACACCCTCACCGGCGTTGCCGAGGGGCTGGGCTACACCGCCGCCGGCGGCGGCTACGACCAGATCTTCCTCACCGACTTCATCCACCAGCACTGGGCGGACTTTCAGGGGACGGTAGAGGGCCTCATCGATGTGGACTTCAGCTTCCTGGGGCTGGATCTGAGCCGCGTACCCACCAGCATGTTCAGCGGCTTCCAGTTCGAGTGGTCTTACATCGGCGTCATCCTGATCCCCGTTATCGCCGCCGGTCTCCAGTATTTCAGCAGCAAGATCATGGCCCGCACCAACGGCCAGACCGCCGAGCAGAACAGCCAGATGCGGATGATGAACATCACCATGCCCCTAATCTCCCTGTGGTTCTGCTTCTCCATGCCCGCCGCCATGGGCCTGTACTGGATTGTCAACAGCGTGTTCATGACCCTCCAGGAGGTCATTCTGGGCAAGTTCTACACCAAAAGGATCCAGGCCGAGGAGGAGGAGCGTGAGGCCAAGCGGGAGGCCGTCCGCCAGGCCCGGATGGAGGAGGCCAGAAAGCGGGCCGCCGAGCAGAAGGAGCTGGAGGCCAAGAAGCCCAAGAAGCCCCAGCCCAAGCCCAAGGAGAACCGGGTGTCCACCAACGAGGCCGGCAGGGTGGGGGACCGCCCCTACGCCAGAGGCCGCAGCTATCAGGCGGACCGGTATGACAAGAAGGAGTAAGACAAAGGAGTAAGATACGTTTATGGCTATGCAGTATCTTGATATGACCGGCAGGACCGAGGAGGAGGCCGTCCAGAAGGCCCTCCGCCAGCTGGGTCTTGACCGTGACGATGTGTCCGTGGAGGTGCTGGAGCGGGCCAAGTCCGGCTTCTTCGGCTTCGGCGCCAGCCCCGCCAAGGTCCGTGTCACCTACGGCCTGGAGGAAGAGGAGCCTGTCATCCCCGCCGCCCCGCCTCAGCCCGCCCCGAAGAAGAGCGCCCCCGCCCCCGAGCCCAAGCCGGAGCGCGGGAGCGAGCCCAGAGCGGAGGAGAAGGTGGAAAAACCCGGGGAGGAGGAGCCTGTCCCCGAGAAGAGCGGGGGCGGGAGCCGCTCCCAGCGCCGCCGGAAGAACAAGGAAAGCCGCCAGGAGAAGGCCCCCAAGGCGGAGCAGGCTGAGTCCGTCCAGTCCCAGCCCATCCAGCCCGAGGACTTGGGGGAGCCCTGTGACGACGAGAAGGCCCGGCAGATCCGGGCCTTCCTGGAGGGGCTGCTCCAGCACATGGGCAGCGCCGCCGAGGTGAAGGTGTACCAGCCGGAGAAGGGCCGGTACAAGGTCATCCTGGAGGGGGAGAAGCTGGGGGCCCTCATCGGCCGCCGGGGGGAGACCCTGGACGCCATTCAGCAGCTCACCAACTACTCCGTGAACCGGGGGTCCGACAAGCGGGTCCGCATCCACGTGGACGCGGAGAACTACCGCCTGAAGCGGGAGCAGAGCCTCCAGAGCCTGGCCCGGAAGGTGGCCGCCAAGGTGGTCAAGTACAAGCGCAACGTCACCCTGGAGCCCATGAACGCCTACGAGCGGCACGTGATCCACACCGCCCTCCAGGACGTTCCCGGCGTCACCACCTACTCCATGGGCACCGAGCCCAACCGCCGGGTCATTGTGGCCTACGACAAGGACAAGAAGTAAATACACGCGAGGCGCGGCCGGATTCCCGACCGCGCCTCTTTCTCTGTTGGAAGATTTTCTGACCAAAGTTCCTTATCCCGCCGGCTGGTGGCTCCCCACGATCCAGCCGTCCTCGCCGGGGCTGACCACCAGGCGCATGGGGGCGTCGGACCAGTAGCTGTGCGCCCCCTCGCCATCCGGGGGACCCGAGGCCATAAAGTCGTTGATATACTCCACCACCCAGGACCCGTCGGGCAGCTCCCAGCCGGACTGGAAGATGTAGCGCTGGTACCAGGTGTCCGTGTGGACAGAATACCAGGCGTCGTACTCCTCCAGGTACACGGGTCCCGGGGGGTCGGCGGCGCTGTCCAGGATGGCGTCGGCCCGCTCCTCGTCGATCCCGAACTTCTCCCGGAGGTAGGCGTTTACCTCCTCCCGGGGGAGCTTGAACAGGTCCATCCACTCCGGGAGCCCCGCCTCCGCCAGGGCCTCCCGCTCCGCCGCCTCCAAGTAGTCCCAGTCTGAGAGACCCATGTCGTAGAAGAGGAGGCCCAGGTAGTCCCCCGCGTCCTCCGGCGTGTCATAGGGGAAGCGGAGGAGGCCGTTGTTCTCCGGGTAGTCGGACCAGAGATTGAACCAGGCCGCCAGGGCCTGGAGCTCTCCCTCCGTCAGGGGCCGGGAGGAGGCGCCCTCCTGGCGGAAGTCCTCCGCCGCCGTCAGGACGTAGTCCTCCCCCTCAAGGACCAGGGTCTCCTGCCGGGCCAGGT
>DVGP01000156.1 GCA_018712665.1 Candidatus Pelethomonas intestinigallinarum
GTATCTGCTTTATACAACGATGAGATCTCGCAGGGATATAACAGCAACGACTATCTAAAACTATTTCGCCATATCAAAGAGAACCAAATCGTCTATCAAACCTATTTTAAGCTCGGCTATGATAACAACTATAAAATTATCCGGTATGATACAGCCCTTGCCCGTGAGCATTTTCAAAATCGATTTATCGAATATCATATGGAGTTTTTCAGGGCGGGGATCACGCAAATCATAAAACTCTGGCTGAAAAACGGCTGCAGGGAAAGCCCGGAGGACATGGTGGAAATCATCAAAAGCGAGTATCGCGGGCGGGACAGCCTCTCTGCCGGGCAAAGCGCAAAATAGCGGTCCGCTGTCTGGCAAATGTCCATGTGCTGCCTTTGGCACAAAACTTCATGCGCCGCGGGCGCACCACGATAACAGGCAAAAGTAAGCGGCACATGAAGTTTCGCGCATGTGGGCCGTCCCCGGCCCACGCGCTGAAATTCCATGCCGTGCCGTCAGAGACGGCACAGGGCGCTTTTGCTATGCTTTTGCATAGCAAAAAGGGCCGTGCCGCACGAAAAACGATTCGTGGGGCACGGCCCTGTCACTGACCGGGGCGGGGCGCGGCGAGAGAATGGAAAACCTATCTTGAAAGTCCCCTCAAGAGGGTTTCAATCAATGTCCTTGCGATCTCATAGATGGAGAGCGTGACGGAGCTGACCCGGGCCTCCCGCAGCGCCTCACGCTGCTTATCCGTCACCGCGGTATAGGGGTACACACCGAACAGGAATGGGAAAAAGCCATAGATAAACCGCTGGATATCCCCCTCCGCCATTCGCGGGAAAAACTTTTCCAGACAGCGGGTCACGGCCCCCATGGAATCGCCATAGGCCGTCTTGAACGCCACCAGCCTCTCCATCCGGCTGTTGGCCTCCATATCGTAGAGATTCACGGACAGCAGCTTCAGCAGCAGCTCCCGCCGCTCCAGCGTGCGGGCCAGCGCGTCGGAAAACTCCTCTATGGACATTCTGTCATGTCCATGGAGCACGGCCTCCAGGTCCTCCCTCCACAACTCATACTCCCGCTGAAACAGTGCCAAAAAGATCTCCTCTTTGGTCTGGAAGTAGTTATAGATGGATGTGCGGGTGAAGGAGGTCTTTTCCCCGATGTCCCGGATGGTGATCTCCTTGAAGCCCATGGTCTCATACAGGACGGCGCAGGCGTTGACGATCTCCTCCCTCCGGGCGAGGGTCAGCTCTTCCGAACCCTTTGGCATAGCCGGCTCACATCCCCAGGGCGGCCTTCGCCCAGCCAGCGGCGGTCCTGGCGGTGACCAGCTCCCCCTGTTCCCAGCGGAGCGCGGGGTACAGGCCCTGAAGATGCCGCTGGGCGTAAGGCATGCCGCTGCCGCCGGAGGTGGCGAAGGGGATCACCGTTTTTCCAGTGAGGTCCCGGCTCTCCAGGAAGGTGTCCACCACCCGGGGCTCCACGCCCCACCAGATGGGGAAGCCCACAAAGACGGTGTCGTACCGCGCCATGTCGGGCGCCGGCGCCGCCATGGCCGGGCGGCTGTCCGGATCGGTCATCTCCAGGGAGCTGCGGCTTTTCTTATTCCTCCAGTCCAGGTCCGCGGCGGTATAGGGCTCCTCCGGGCGGATCTCAAACAGGTCCCCTCCCACAGCCTCCGCGATTTCCTTGGCGGCTCCGGCGGTCACGCCGCTGGCAGAAAAATAAGCGACCAGTATTTTACTCATGCCGATTTCCTCCATGCCGGCCTTACAGTTGGATCAATTTATATTCACGGGAGCCGTAGCCAAGGTCGGCGGCGGCCTCGATGGTGTGAATCCCGTTGCGGCTGTTCACCCGCTCCATGAAGTGCTCCTTGCCCGGGTCGTCGGAGGCCAGCACCAGATCGATGCAGGCCTGGTCGATGGCCACCGGGTCCAGGGAGGCCAGGATGCCGATGTCCTTCATGCAGGGGTCCTCCGCCACGGCGCAGCAGTCGCAGTCCACCGAGAGGTTCTTCATCACGTTGATGAAGGCGATCTTGCCCTTGAAATGCTCCACCACGCTGGAGGCGGCGTCCGCCATGGCCTCCGGGAAGGCCACGCTGCTGGCGTGCTTCTGCCAGGTCTCATACCGGTCGTCGGTGACGCCGGCGGAGTGGATCAGCGCCTTGCCGGCCCGGGAGGCGCAGCCGATGGCCAGCTGCTTCAGGGCCCCGCCGTAGCCGCCCATGGGGTGGCCCTTGAAGTGGGCCAGCACCAGCATGGAGTCGTAGTTCATGATATTTTTGCCCACGTGATTTTCCTTGAGGACCTTTCCGTTGGGGATGGGCCAGACCACGTCGGGACCCTCGGCGTCCATCAGGTCCACGTCGAAATACTTTGTCCAGCCGTGGTCCTCCAGGAGCTTTAGGTGGGACTCGGTGTTGTCCCGCACGCCGCCGGTGGCGTCGCCATAAGCGGTGTTACACTCCACGATGGTGCCGTGGACAGCCTCCACCATGGGCTTCCAGAACTCCGGATGCAGGAAATTCTGGTTGCCCTTCTCCCCGGAGTGGACCTTCACCGCCACCTTGCCGGGCAGCTCCACCCCCAGGGCGCGGTACAGCTCCACGACCTTTTCCGGGGTAATGTCCCTGGTAAAATAGACTTTCTGGCTCATATCAAACAACTCCTTCTATTTTTCCTTCTGTGGATTCCTTCAAGGTTGGTTCTGACTCCGTGTCAGCATTTATATGATAGCGCGTTTCTGACACAGTGTCAACACCGCGTCCCTGATTTTTCCGCAGCTCCTTATGAAATATACAGCGGTTTTCGGAGAGTGAAAGCAGAACATTTAACATAAGAAACGATTGCCTTACCGCGGCCGGGACGGTATAATATATAGAGTATATCTGCCTGCATCGGTCAGGCAGAGCGGAAGAATCCATTACAGCGCGGCCGGGCTTCTGCCGGAGACGCGCGGCGAGGAAGAGAGACAGATATGTCAGAGAAAGCGGAAAAAAACGGCAAGGCCGGCAGGCCGAAGGCCCCGGCCTACACCCAGAACCGGGAGCTGAGCTGGCTGCAGTTCAACGCCCGGGTGATGGAGGAGGCGGAGGACGAGAGCGTCCCCCTGCTGGAACGAATGAAGTTCCTGGCCATCTTCACCAGCAACCTGGACGAGTTCTTCATGATCCGGGTGGGAAGCCTGGGGGACTTGGCGGAGATGAACAAGCCCCCCATCGACAACAAATCCGGCCTGACCCCCGCCGAACAGCTTCAGAAAATCTACGCCGCCGTGGCGCCCCTCTACCGCCGCCGGGACCGGATCTTCTCCGAGGTGGAGAAGGGCCTGCGCGCCCAGGGGCTGTGGCAGGTGTCCCACGGGGACCTGACGCCGGAGGAGCACAAATTCCTCCGCCAATACTTCAAGACCATGATCGAGCCGGTGCTCTCCCCCCAGATCGTGGACACCAACCATCCCTTCCCCCACCTGGAGGGCAAGATGCTCTACGTGGGCGTCCTGCTGGCCAAGAAGAAGAGCGAGGTGCTGGGCCTTCTGCCGGTGCCCGCCTCTCTGCCGCCTCTGGTGTTCCTGCCGGGGGACCAGGGCCGCTATCTCCTGATGGAGACAGTGCTCTACGAATATGCCGACCACGTCTTCTCTATGTACGACGTGCTGGAGAAGACCGTCTTCTGCGTCACCCGGAACGCGGACATCTACCTGGACGACGAGCCCTCCGACGGGGATGAGGACCTGCGGCGGAAGATGGAGAAGCTGCTGAAGAAGCGCCGCCGCCTGGCGGTGGTGCGCCTGGAGCTCACCCGCCCCATCAGCGACCACTTCTCCGCCTACTTCCAGGGCCGGCTCCACATCGGGAGCGAGCAGATCTTCGTCTCCCGAAAGGCCCCCCTCCGTCTGGAGTACGCCTACAGCCTTGGCTCCCGCCTGCCGGAGGAGCGGCGGGCCGCCCTCTCCGATCCCCCCTTCTCCCCCCAGCGGCCCTCCATGCTGCCCCCGGGGAAGAGCCTGATGGCCGCCGCCATGGAGCGGGACATCCTTCTCAGCTACCCCTACGAGTCCATGGAGCCCTTCCTCCAGATGATCCGGGAGGCCTCCCGGGACCCCAACGTGGTCTCCATCCGCATCACCATCTACCGCTTGGCCCGGAAGGCCAAGCTGGTGGAGTACCTGTGCGCCGCGGCGGAGAACGGCAAGGACGTGACGGTGCTCATCGAGCTGCGGGCCCGGTTCGACGAGCAGAACAACATCGACTGGTCCGAGCGGCTGGAGGAGGCCGGGTGCCGGATCATCTACGGCTTTGAGGACTACAAGGTCCACTCCAAGATCTGCCTCATCACCCGGGTGGACGGCGGCCAGACCCGGTACATCACCCAGGTGGGCACCGGCAACTACAACGAGAAGACCGCCGAGCTCTACACCGACGTGTCCCTGGTGACCAGCAGCGCCTCCATCGGCGCCGACGCCGCCGCCTTCTTCAGCAACATGGCCCTGGCGGACCTGGAGGGCTCCTACAGCCGCCTCCTGGTGGCCCCCAACAGCCTGAAGGGCCCGATCCTGAAGCTGATGGACGAGCAGATCGCCCTGGGCAGCCGGGGGCGCATCTTCCTGAAGTTCAACTCCCTCACCGACATCGACATCATCCACAAGCTCTGCCAGGCCTCTCAGGCCGGCGTCCAGGTGCGGATGATCGTCCGGGGCATCTGCTGTCTGCTGCCCGGCGTGCCGGGCTACACGGACAACGTGACGGTAAAGAGCATTGTGGGCCGATTCCTGGAGCACTCCCGCATTTATGTCTTCGGTCAGGGGGAGAATGAGAAGATGTACATCTCCTCCGCAGACCTCATGACCCGCAACACCGTCCGCCGGGTGGAGGTGGCCTGCCCCATCGACAGCCCCCAGGTCCGCGCCCGGCTGCGGGAGATATTGGACCTGATGTGGGCGGACACGGTGAAGGCCCGGCTCCTGCGGGGCGACGGCTGCTACGACAAGCTCAACCGGACCGACGAGCCCCTGTGCGCCCAGGAGCGGCTCATGGAGCTGGCCCTGGAGCGTGCCCAGGCCGCCGCCCAGGCGGAGGCGGCCCCCGCCCCCGTCCAGGAGAGCGGGTGGCGGCGCTTCCTGCGGCGGCTGCTGAACCAGTGACCCTGTTTTCCCGGGTTTTTCAGAAAGAAATTCGGAGAAACTACCATATCATTGTGTGATCAAAGAGGAGGACAAGCGCATGAAGATCGGGATGCTCACCAGCGGCGGCGACTGCCAGGGCCTGAACTCCGCCCTGCGGGGCGTGGCCAAGACCCTCTACAACGAGTTTGGCAACCAGGTGTCCATCTATGGCATCCGGGACGGCTACCGGGGTCTTATCGAGGGGGACTACCACAAGATGGAGCCCCGGGACTTTTCCGACATCCTCACCCTGGGCGGCACCATCCTTGGCACCTCCCGCCAGCCCTTCAAGGAGATGACCAAGGCCAGGGACGACAGCGAGGAGACCAAGCTGGAGAAGATGCTGGCCACAGTGAAGAAGGCCAGGTTCGACTGTCTGGTGATCCTGGGGGGCAACGGCACCCACAAGACCGCCAACCTCCTCAGCCAGCACGGCGTCAACGTGGTCACCCTGCCCAAGACCATCGACAACGACCTGTGGGGCACGGAAATGACCTTCGGCTTCCAGTCCGCCATGGACATCGCCGTGTCGGTCATCGACTCCATCCACTCCACCGCCTTCTCCCACTCCCGGGTGTTCATCGTGGAGGTCATGGGCCACAAGGCCGGATGGCTGACCCTGTACGCCGGCATCGCCTCCGGCGCCGACGTGATCGTCATCCCCGAGATCCCCTACTCCGCGGAGAAGATCGCCCAGGCCATTGAGCGCCGCCAGGAGAGCGGCAAGCGCTTCTCCATCCTGGCCGTGGCCGAGGGGGCTGTCAGCCGCGAGGAGGCCAAGATGAGCAAGAAGGAGTTCAAGGCCGCCCGGGAGGCCATGACCCACCCCTCCATCTCCTACCGGCTGGCCAGCGAGCTGAAGGAGCTCACCGGCCAGGAGATCCGGGTGACCATCCCCGGCCACTACCAGAGGGGCGGCATCCCCTGCGCCGCGGACCGGCTCCTCACCAGCCGCCTGGGCGTGGCCGCCGCGGAGCTGATCCGGGACGGGAAATTCGGCTACATGGTGGCCCTGCAGAACAACTGCATCGTCCCCGTCCCCCTCAGTGAGGTGGCGGGCAAGCTCAAGACCGTGCCGCCGGATGGCGAGGTGGTCCGGGCCGCCCGGGCCCTGGGCCTGTGCATGGGCGACTGAGGCAAGTAAAAAACTTCATGCGATGGGGCGCACCACAAATACAAGCAAAAGCCGGGGCGCATGAAGTTTTTGCGCATATGGGCCGTCCCGGCCCATGCGCTTTTAATTTCATGGCCGTGCCGCTGAAAGCGGCACATGGCCAATTTTGCTATGCAAAAGCATAGCAAACAGACAGGAGGAGCGCCTTTGTGGGAAAGCTGGAGGCTGGATTTTTCCTCCGGGACACGGTGGAGGTGGCCCGGGACCTGCTGGGCCGGTATCTGGTCCGCCGGGACGGGGAGGAGACCATGGTCTGCCGCATCACGGAGACCGAGGCCTATGTGGCCGCCATCGACAAGGCCTGCCACGCCTACGGCGGCAGGCGCACCGCCAGGACCGAGACCCTCTACGCCGGCCCCGGCACCGCCTACGTCTACCTGATCTACGGCGTGTACCACTGCCTGAACTTCATCACCGGGCCGGAGGGGGTGGCCTCCGGGGTCCTGATCCGGGGCTGCCGGCCGGTGTGGAACGCGGACGCCGTGGCCCGGCGGCGCTTCGGCGTCCCCGCCGGGGCGCTGACCGCCTACCAGCGGAAAAATTTCATGAACGGGCCGGGAAAGGTCTGTAAAGGATTATCCATTGACAGATCTCTCAACAACTTACCTCTGGGCAGCGAGGCCCTGTATCTGGCGGAGGATATTCCGGAGCTGGACCTCCCCCCTCGCCGGGACACCCTCCCCTTCCATACCGGCAAGCGCATCGGCATCGACTACGCCGAGGAGGCCATCGACTTCCCCTGGCGGTTCTGGATAGACTGAATAACCATAGGAGAACTCCATGCTGATTTTTGATCTGGACGGCACCCTCATCGACTCCAACGGCGTCTGGGTGGAGGTGGACAAGACCTTCCTGGCCCGGCGGAACGCCCCGTACACAAGAGAATACTACCAGGGCGTGGCCCACACCACCCTGTACAAATGCGCCGAGTTCACCAGGGACTACCTCCACCTGGAGGAGTCCTGTGAGGCCATCATCGCCGAGTGGATGGATCTGGTGCAGGACGCCTACCGCCACGTGGCCCTGAAGCCCCACGTCCGGGAGTACCTGGACCGGTGCCGGGCCTCCGGGCGGCGGATGGTCCTGTTCACCGCCTGCGTCCCCGAGCACTGCCAGGCGGCCCTGGACCGCCACGGCCTGGCCCCCTACTTCGAGCGGGTCCTCTACGCCCAGGAGCTTGGTGTGGAGAAGAACTCCCCCGCCTCCTTCCGCCACGCGGCGGAGCTGCTGGGGGTGCAGCCAAGAGAGTGCGTCCTCTTCGACGACTCCCTGGCCGCCTGCAAGGCCGCCAAGGCCGCCGGCATGACGGTGGTGGGGGTGGCGGACGACCACTTCCAGGACAGCCGCCCGGACATGCGGGAGCTGTGCGACCAGTATATCTCCGGGTTCGGGGACCTGCTATAAACAGCAAGCGGTGACGCGCTGGCGTGTCACCGCTTGCTATTTGTGGAAGCAAAGCCTCACTCCACCTCCAGCACCTTCTCCGGGCCGTGGCCGCCGAAGATGTGCCAGGTCCCCGGCCCCAGAATCTCAGGGATGGCCCGGCGCTCCGCGGCGCACAGGACGGGGTCCGTGTCCACG
>DVGP01000157.1 GCA_018712665.1 Candidatus Pelethomonas intestinigallinarum
GCCCAGCTTGATGAGGGCCTGGAAGCCGTTGCAGATGCCCAGCGCCAGGCCGTCCCGGTTCTTCAGCAGGTCGTGGACCGCGTCGGTGAGCCGGGGATTGCGCAGGAAGGCGCAGATGAACTTGGCCGAGCCGTCCGGCTCGTCGCCGCCGGAGAAGCCGCCGGGAATAAAGAGGATCTGGGCGCGGCGGATGGCCCCCTCCAGGGCCAGGGCGGACTCCTCCAGGTCGGCGGCGGTCAGGTTGCGCACCACCAGCACCTCCGGCTCCAGCCCCGCCCGCAGGCAGGCCCGGGCGGAGTCGTACTCGCAGTTGGTGCCGGGGAACACGGGGATGGCCACCCGGGGGCGGGCCGCCTTGTGCCTGCACACCGCCGGGGAGCGCTTGTCCCAGGAGATGGGGGCCACCGGCTCCGCTCCGCCGGCCCGGGTGGGGTACACGTCCTCCAGCACCCCCTCGCTGAGGGCGAGCAGCTCGTCAATAGGGGCGGAGTCGGCGCCGATGGTGACCACCGGCTCGGCGGTGGTGCGGCCGATGCGCTTGGCGCAGGGCAACTCCACATCCTCCGTCAGCTCCGCCACAATCCCTCCGCGGAAGGGCTTGTACCAGGCGGTGACAGTCCCGGACTCGGCGGCAAAGCCGATGGAATTGCCGAAGGCCATATTCATCACGGCCTCCGCCGCGCCGTTCTCCACGGCCCAGGCGGCCTTCACCTTGCCGGCCTTGTGGAGGGCATAAAACTCCTCCCAGGCGGCCTTCTGCCCCTCAGGCCCCTCCCCGTGGAACAGGTACACCGGGTGGCCCGCCTCCTTGAACTCGGGGGAGAGCACCTCCCCGGCCTTCACCGGGGCGATGGCGAAGGAGATCACCGTGGGGGGCACGTCCAGATCCAGGAAGGAGCCGGACATGGAGTCCTTGCCGCCGATGGCCGCCGCGCCCAGCTCCAGCTGGGCGTCCAGGGCCCCCAGCAGGGCGGCGAAGGGCCTGCCCCACCGCTCCGGCTCCTGGCGCAGCTTCTCAAAGAATTCCTGGAGCGTCAGATAGGCGGTTTTGTAATCCGCGCCGGCGGCCACCAGCTTGGCCACCGAGGTGTACACCGCGCTGTGGGCGCCGGAATAGGGATCCGCGGAGAGCTGGTCGGGGTCGCAGCCCCAGGCCATCACGCTGGCCTGGTCGGTCTCCTGCCCGGGCAGCACGGGGAACAGGGCGGCCATGGCCTGGGCGGGGGTGCGCTGGCGCCTGCCGCCGAAGGGCATGAGCACGCTGCCCGCGCCGATGGAGCCGTCGAACCGCTCGGTGAGGCCCCGGCGGGAGGCGGACTTCAGGCTGGAGGCCATCTCCCGCAGGGTGCCCCGGTGGGCGGGGGTGGTCAGAGGCCGCTCCGCCGCGGGGACGGACACCCGGGCGCGCTTCACCGCGCCGTTGGTGTTGAGGAAGGCCCGGGACAGGTCGGCCACGGTCTGGCCCCGCCACCGCATGACCATGCGGGGCTCCTGAGTGACGGTGGCCACCGGGTAGGCCTCCAGGTTCTCCCGCTGGGCGGCGGCCAGGAAGGCGTCCACGTCGCCGGGAGCCACCACCACGGCCATGCGCTCCTGGGACTCGGAGATGGCCAGCTCCGTGCCGTCCAGGCCGTCGTACTTCTTGCGCACCGCGTCCAGGTCGATGGACAGGCCGTCGGCCAGCTCGCCGATGGCGACGCTGACGCCGCCGGCGCCGAAGTCGTTGCACCGCTTGATGAGGCGGGTGACGTTCCCGTCCCGGAACAGCCGCTGGAGCTTGCGCTCCTCCGGGGCGTTGCCCTTCTGCACCTCGCTTGCCATGGTGTCCAGGGAGGACAGGTTGTGGCTCTTGGAGGAGCCGGTGGCCCCGCCGATGCCGTCCCGGCCGGTGCGGCCCCCCAGGAGAATCACCACATCCCCCGGCGCGGGCCGCTCCCGGCGGACACTGGCCGCCGGGGCCGCCCCCACCACAGCCCCCACCTCCAGGTGCTTGGCGATGTAGCCGGGGTGGTAGACCTCCGCCACGTGGCCGGTGGCCAGGCCGATCTGGTTGCCGTAGGAGCTGTAGCCCGCGGCGGCGGTGACCGCCAGCTTCCGCTGGGGCAGCTTGCCCTCCAGGGTCTGGTCAAAGGGCACCCTGGGGTCCCCGCAGCCGGTGAGGCGCATGGCCTGGTGGACGTAGGCCCGGCCGGAGAGGGGGTCCCGGATGCACCCGCCGATGCAGGTGGCCGCGCCGCCGAAGGGCTCGATCTCCGTGGGGTGGTTGTGGGTCTCATTTTTGAACATCAGGAGCCAGTCCTGGTCCTCGCCGTCCACCGGGGCGGCCACGTGGATGGAGCAGGCGTTGATCTCCTCGCTCTCGTCCAGCTCCGGGAGCAGGCCCCGCTTTTTCAGTGTTTTCGCCCCGATGGTGGCAATGTCCATCAGGGTCTGGGGCCGCTTCGCCGCCTTCTCCGGGCCGTAGACTTCCTCCCGGGCGGCCAGGTACCGCCGGTAGGCGGCCTCTGTGGCCGGGTCCCCGATGGAGATGTCCTCCAGGTGGGTGGAGAAGGTGGTGTGGCGGCAGTGGTCGGACCAGTAGGTGTCCACCACCCGGACCTCGGTGATGGTGGGGTCCCGGCCCTCGTCGTCCCGGAAGTAGGCCTGGAGGAATTTCAGGTCGTCCAGAACCATGGCCAGGCCCAGCTTCTCCAGCAGGGCGGCGAGCCCCGCCTCGTCCAGGGCGGTGAAGCCGGCCAGGGTCTCCACCATGGCCGGGGCGGCGTAGTCCCGGGCCAGGGTCTCCGGCTTCTCCAGGGAGGCCTCCCGGCTCTCCACCGGATTGATGAGGTAGCCCCGGATCTTGTCCAGCTCCTCCTGGCTCAGCCGGCCCTCCAGCAGGTAGACCTTGGCGTGGCGGACCCGGGGCCGCTCCACCCCGGCCATGAGCTGGATGCACTGCGCGCAGGAGTCAGCGCGCTGGTCGAACTGGCCCGGCAGGGCCTCCACCGCCAGCAGGCTGTGGGCGTTCCGGGGCTGGGGGAAGGTCTCGTCCCAGATCACGTCGGCCTGGGGCTCGGAAAACACCACGGTCTTGGCCCGCTCGTAGACCTGGGGGTCGATGTTCTCCACGTCGTAGCGGTTGAGGACCCGGACCCCCGCCAGGGAGCGGATGCCCAGGAAGTCCCGCAGGTCCGCCAGAAGGTTGCCCGCCTCGGGGCTCAGCCCCGGGCGCTTTTCCACATAGATCCGGTGTACCATCATCTTCCTCCTTCCAGTGCCCGCAGGGCCCGGCGGCCGATATCCCGGCGGCAGTAGGCGTTGTCAAAGTGGACGCGGTCCGCCAGGGCGTAGGCGGCCTCCACGGCGGCGGGCAGGTCCTCCGCCACGGCGGTGGCGCCCAGCACCCGGCCGCCGCCGGTGACCAGCGCGCCGTCCTTCACCGCCGCGCCGGCGATGTAGATGTGCTCGTTTGCCCCGGTCTCCGGCAGGGAGATGGGGAAGCCGGTCTCATAGCGGCCGGGATAGCCCTGGGAGGCCAGAATGACGCAGCAGGCGGACTTGTCCGCGAAGCGGACGTCCACCTCCGCCAGCCGTCCCTGGGCGGTGGCCAGCATGATCTCCAGCAGGCTCCCCTCCAGCAGGGGCAGGACCACCTGGGTCTCCGGATCGCCGAAGCGGCAGTTGTACTCGATGACCTTGGGGCCGTCGCCGGTGAGCATGAGGCCGAAGTAGAGGCAGCCCTTGAAGGGCCGGCCCTCGGCGGCCATGGCCCGGATGGTGGGCAGGAAGATCTCCTCCATGCACCGCTCCGCCACCGCCGGGGTGTAGTAGGGATTGGGGGCCACGGTGCCCATGCCGCCGGTGTTGGGGCCCTTGTCCCCGTCCAGAGCCCGCTTGTGGTCCATGGAGGACACCATGGGGACGATGGTCTTCCCGTCGGTGAAGGCCAGGACGGACACCTCCGGCCCGGTCAAGAACTCCTCCACCACCACCCGGGCGCCGCTCTCCCCGAAGATCTTGTCCTCCATCAGGGAGCGGACCGCCTGCCGGGCCTCCTCACGGGTCTCGCAGATAAGGACGCCCTTGCCCAGGGCCAGGCCGTCGGCCTTCACCACCGTGGGCAGGGGGCAGGTCTCCATATAGGACAGGGCGGTCTCCGCACCGTAAAATACCTCGTAGGAGGCGGTGGGGATGCCGTAGCGCCGCATCAGGTCCTTGGCGAATACCTTGCTGCCCTCGATGGCGGCGGCGTCCTTCGTGGGGCCGAAGCAGGGGACCCCGGCGGCCTCCAGGGCGTCCACCGCCCCCAGCACCAGGGGATCGTCGGGGGCCACCACGGCGAAGTCCACCGGGTGGGTCCTCACGAACTCCACAATGGCGGGGATGTCCTTGGCGCCGATGGCCACGCACTGGGCGTCGGCGGCGATGCCGCCGTTGCCGGGCAGGGCGTAGATGGTCTCCGCCCGTGGGTCCTCCTTGAGCTTCTGAATGATGGCGTGTTCGCGGCCTCCGCCGCCAATGACCAAAATGTTCATGTTCTTTTCCCCTTCCCTGTATTCCTGGCTCTGTCTTTGCCGCCTTCGGCGGCAAGGGGTGGTTTCTTCTTTTTGCAGTCTGCTTGGAGAGGTTTCGCGCTCCGGCGCGAGCGGGACTTTGTGGGGGCTACCCGCCCCCACGCTCCGGGAGTATCGGGGGCTACGCGCCCCCGAACCCCGCGGTTCACTTTTGGCCGCCCAAAAGTGAACCGAAAAACCGCCAAAACCAAGGTTTTGGATTCCTTTTCCCAATCGGTCTGTATCAGTCTTGGGACATCTCTGCACCGAATTAGTTTTTTGCTATCTAATCTACAGCGGGTCTATCGACGATACTTCGCCTGCCGGCCTCTTAAAGGGGGCATATTTCGTTAGGGTCCT
>DVGP01000158.1 GCA_018712665.1 Candidatus Pelethomonas intestinigallinarum
TTCCCACCCGCACAGCGTCCTGCGGAGCTCTCATGCGGGCGGCGCAGGCCGCCGGGTGCTGGGTGACCAAGGGGTACCGGCCAGGGGACGTGGTGATCTACGACTTTCCCGGCGGTGCGGCCACGGACCACTGCGGCATCGTGGAGGCCGTGGACGACTCCCGCGTCTCCGCCATCGAGGGCAACACCAGCTCCAGCAATGATGCCGACGGCGGGGCGGTGGAGCGGCGGACCAGACGTCTCTCGCTGATCGCGGGGGCTGTGCGGCCCACATTCGATGAGGAGGTGGAGGAGATGCGGTACAACACGGTGGCCGAGTGCCCGGACTGGGCCCGGGAGACGGTCCAGAAGCTCATTGACAAGGGCTACCTGGGCGGCGACGGACAGAGCCTGGATCTGAGCCGCGACATGGTCCGCATCCTGGTGATTCAGGACCGGGCCGGGAGCTTTGACCAATAGTCCAGGCGAACGCACACAGCCGGGGAAGGGCTTTGCCCTTCCCCGGCTGTCTCGGTTTTCTCACGCTTTCCTCAGCCCGCGTGGACCGGCTGGGCCCGCTTAGCAAATATGTACGTATCCATACAGTACTGCATGATGGCCTTCCGGGTGACGATTCCGATGAAGGTCCCCCGGTCGTCCACCACGGGAACGAAGTTCTGGTCCACAGCGGTGGTCAGCAGATCCTCCACCGGGGTGGTGACAGACACCGCCTGGTTGTCCTTCCGCCGCTGGATCTCCATGATGCCGTGGCTCTCCGCCTCCTTCATATCCATCAGGTAAAGCTTTTTGATGGCCCACAGCAGGTCGCCCTCCGTCAGGGTGCCCCGGTAGGTCCCGTCCTTTGCCAGAATGGGCACCGCGGCGAAGCCCGCCGCCGACATGCGCTCCAGGGCCTGCCGGATGGTGTCCTCCTCCCGCACATAGGCGCAATCCGACTTGGGTGTCAACAGGAACAGAATATTCATGAGCGATGGTCCCTTTCTCACGGTCCTTTTCATCTATGCCGGCCAGACGGTTTCGCCGTCTGACTGTTTATACTATATCACAAGTCCCGGTAATATGGGTTAAAATTCTATGAATAATCCTCAAAATTTTCCTGGTCTTTTGTTCACCTCGACAAACACCGCCCGATTACTCCTCTGTTTGACCGGAATCGGGGCGGCGGAAGGCCCCCAGGAGCATGGTCCCGCCGCTCCACAGCAGGAACAGGCCGAAGGGCTTTCGCAGCAGACCGGTGTCCACCGCAGCGGCCGCCAGGGCAGCCGCCAGGGACACCGCCGCCCCGGGGAGGGCGGCCTGCCGCCAGACCTGCCGGTCCAGCAGGCCGTTTTTCCGGTGGAAGAAGAGGCCCGCCCCGGCGGTGGGCAGGAAGAAGAGGAGGTTGATGGCCTGGGCCTCCAGCTGCTCCACCCCCAGCAGCAGGGTCATTGCCACCAGCAGCAGGGTGCCGCCCCCTACGCCCCAGCTGGAGAGGACCCCGGCGGCCAGTGCTGTCACAAAGGGAAGCAGCCAGTCCGTCACAGCAGGTACCTCACGCCGCCGTAGACCAGGAAGGCCCCGAAGAGGGCCTTCAAAAGCCGCACCGGCACCTTCTGAAAGGTCAGGCCCCCCACCACGCCCCCCGCCAGCCCGCCGGCCAGATAGGGCAGCACCGTCTCCAGGGCAGGCCGGACCTGGAACAGGTATACCACGGCGGACACGCAGCACATGGGGTAGATGGCGGCCAGACAGGTGGCGAAGGCCGCCCGGGGCGCCAAGGTCCCCCACCGGTTCAGCAGCGGCAGCAGCACCGAGCCCCCGCCTCCGCCGAACAGGCCGTTGACCAGTCCCGCCGCGGCCCCGGCCAGTCCGTTTTTCCCCTTGTCCGTCATGGCGTGCCTCCTCCTCTCCGCGGCTATGTAGGCCGGCCCCGCCGGGCGGGGCCGCGTCCCGTTACTGCATCTTCTTGTAGCTCTGGCAGTCAGTGCACTGGTCCATGGTGGGATTGGCCTCGTGGGTGCCCACCTGGATGGTGTCCAGGCCGCAGTACTGCTCGTTCTTGCAGTGGTAGGCGCAGTTCTGGACGGAGCAGTGGATGGCCTTGTTGGGCGTGCAGGCACAGCCGTTGTTCTGAGAAGTCATGAATCGTTCCTCCTTGTTGTTCAGGTTGGGGTTTTGCCGGGGATAGTATGTGACGCCTTCTATCAGAATATGTGGACCGCGCCGGCACTTTGTCCGCGGCGGACGCTCCGGAGGAATTTTTTCAAAAAACTGCCCCGGCGGGGCCCCGGCCGGGCTTGACCGCTCTCCCCGTTCTGCTATAATGGTACTATCAAATTTTGGGAACACGCCATGGAAAGCAACCACAGGGGAGGAATGAGAAAAATGGCAAACGTACGGCTGGGGAGGACGGAGATCACCGTCCCCAAGAACGGCTTCGGCGCCCTGCCCATCCAGCGGATCAGCCTGGAGGACGCGGTGGCGCTGCTGCGGCGGGCCTACGACGGCGGCATCCGCTTTTTTGACACCGCCCGCTCCTACAGCGACAGCGAGGAAAAGCTGGGGGCGGCCTTCGAGGGGATGCGGGAGAAGCTCTACATCGCCACCAAAACCCCCGCCCAGACGGGGGAGGACTTCTGGAAGGACCTGGAGACGTCCCTGAAGCTGCTGCGGACGGACTACGTGGACCTCTACCAGTTCCACAACCCGGACTTCTGCCCCAAGCCCGGGGACGGCACCGGGCTGTACGAGGCCATGCTGGAGGCCAAGGCCCAGGGGAAGGTCCGCCACATCGGCATCACCAACCACCGCCTCCACGTAGCTCAGGAGGCCATCGACTCCGGGCTGTACGAGACGCTCCAGTTCCCCTTCAGCTACCTCTCCTCGGACAAGGAACTGGACCTGGTCCGCCAGTGCCGGGAAAAGGATATGGGCTTCATCGCCATGAAGGCCCTGGCTGGCGGCACCATCAACAACTCCTCTGCCGCCTACGCCTACATGCTCCAGTTCGACAACGTGCTGCCCATCTGGGGCATCCAGCGGGGCTGGGAGCTGAAGGAGTTCTTAAACTATGAGAAGCAGCCGCCCGCCCTGGACGACGGGCTCCGGGCGGTGATCGAGAAGGACCGCCGGGAGCTGGCGGGGAACTTCTGCCGGGGCTGCGGCTACTGTATGCCCTGCCCCCAGGGCATCGAGATCAACCAGTGCGCCCGCATGTCCCTGATGCTCCGCCGGGCCCCCGCACAGGCCTGGCTCACCAAGGAGTGGCAGGAGAAGATGGAACAGATCACAAGCTGCGTCCACTGCAACCAGTGCGCGTCCAAGTGCCCCTATGGCCTGGACACTCCCGCCCTGCTCCTGGAAAATCTCAAGGACTACCGGGAGGTCCTGGCGGGAAAGCCACTGTGAGGCGCATGGTTTTCCGGTTGACAAGGAATCCGTCGTCGTCTATAATGATGCAATAGGAGCGAGCGGGACCCGCCTTGCCCGGCGGGTCCCGCTCGATATACGACAAGACAGGCGGGAGACACGGCCTGATCAAATCCGGTCAGGCAGAAGCTCCCCTGTATAAACCCCCGCAGCCCAGTTGGATGGAGCGGTCGCCTTCTAAGGTTGTGCTCAACCAATCAACTCGAAGCCAAAAGTGATAGTTACCAATTCAATTTCATATAAGTCTCTGTAGCTCAGCAGGATAGAGCGTTCGCCCTCCTAAAAACCGAACCGTTCGAATCCTGGAGCCTTGCAAAATTGAATATTTTCTGTATAAGCCCCCGTAGCTCAGTTGGATAGAGCGGTCGCCTCCTAAGCGGCAGTTCGTTCGAATCCTGTTGAGCCC
>DVGP01000159.1 GCA_018712665.1 Candidatus Pelethomonas intestinigallinarum
CGCCGGGCGGCCCAGCAGGGCGGCGGCCACGGCGCTGGAGGTGGTGGTGTTGCCGATGCCCATCTCCCCGGCGGCCAGCAGGCCGCAGCCCATCTCGCTGAGCTCCCGGGCGATGTCCATTCCCGCCAGCAGCACCGACAGGCACTCCTGCCGGGTCATGGCCGGCTCCTGGGACAGGTCCCGGGTGCCCCGGCGGACCTTGATGGACCGCAGGCCCTCCACCTCCGTGACCATCCCGGCGTCCACGGGAAACACTTCCGCCCCGGCCACCCGGCTCATGCAGCATACGCTGGCTTTTCCCGTCAGCATGTTCCCCGCCACCACGGCGGTGACGGAGCTGTCCGTCTGGGTGACTCCCTGGGCCACCACGCCGTTGTCCGCGCAGAAGGCGGCCACCGCCTTTTTCAGATCCCGGCCCAGGGGGGCCACTCCCGCCATCCGGACGACCACGTCCTCCAGCAGCCCCAGGCCGTGGAGAGGCTTGGCCACCGCGTCCCAGTGCCGCCGGGCCTGGGCCATCCGCTCCTCGTCCGCCGGCCGGATCTCCTCCAGGGCCCTGGTCAGGTCCCGTTCCAATATCGCTGTCTCACGCATGATATAGACGCCTCCGCCTGAAAGATTCAACGCCAATATCATAGCGCGGCAGGCGGGAAATTGCAATGGCGAAAGTGCGGCCTACAGCCCCAGCAGGAGGGCGGCGAAGGCGAAGTAGATCAGCAGGGACAGCACGTCTACAATGGTGGAGATGAAGGGGCTGGCCATGACGGCGGGGTCCAGGCCCACCTTCTCCGCCAGAAGGGGCAGCATACAGCCCACCACCTTGGCGCAGAACACCGTGCAGATCAGGGTCAGGCAGATCACCAGGGCCACCGGGATGGTCAGGTCCGGGTTCTGCATCAGCCAGCGGTCCACCACCATGAGCTTGACAAAGTTGGCACAGGCCAGCAGCACGCCGCAGATCACCGCCACCCGGCACTCCTTCCACACCACGGAGAACAGGTCCCCGAAGTCGATCTCGTTCAGGCTCAGCCCGCGGATCACCGCCACGGAGCTCTGGGACCCGCTGTTGCCGCCGGTGCCGGTGAGCATGGGAATGAATCCGATGAGCACCGAATAGGTGGCCAGGGACTCCTCGAAGCTGTTGATGACCAGCCCTGAGAGGGTGGCGGAGAGCATCAGCAGCATCAGCCAGGGCAGGCGGCTGCGCACCGTCTCCATCACCCCGGTGCGGAGGTAGGGCTTGTCCGTGGGGGTGATGGCGGCCATCAGCTCGAAGTCCTCGGTGGCCTCCTCCTCCATGACGTCGATGGCGTCGTCGATGGTGACGATACCCACCAGCCGCCCCTCCTTGTCCACCACCGGCATGGCCAGGAAGTCGTACTTGCTCAGGTCCTGGGCCACGTCCTCCTTGTCCTCCAGGGTGGTGGCGAAGATGACGTTGGTCTCCATGATATCCTCGATGATATCCTCCTCATCTGCCAGGAGAAGGGTGCGGATGGACACCAGGCCCAGCAGGTGGCGGCTGGTGTCGGTGACGTAGCAGATGTTGATGGTCTCCTTGTCCACGCCGGTGCGCCGGATGCGCTTAAAGGCGTCCTCCACCGTCATGTCCCGCTTCAGGTCCACAAACTCCGTGGTCATGATGGACCCGGCGGAATCCTCCGGGTATTTGAGGATCTCATTGACGCTTTTCCGCGTCTCCGGGTCCGCGTGCTGGAGGATGCGCTTGACCACCGAGGCGGGCATCTCTTCGATGATATCCACGGTGTCGTCCACGTACAGCTCCTCCAGCACCTCCTTCAGCTCCGTGTCAGAGAAGGACTTGATGAGCAGCTCCTGCTCCTCCGGCTCCATCTCTACGAACACCTCCGCCGCCAGCTCCTTGGGCAGCAGCCGGTACAGCAGGGGGAGCCGGTCCTCCGGCAGCTCCGAGAGGATGGCGGAGATATCCGCCGGCTCCAGCAGGCACAGCATATCCCGCAGGTCCGGCCATCGCTTCCGCTCCACCAGATCCTCCACCTGTTCCATGAATACGCCGTTTTCCAGATCGACCACGGACAGCCGCCTCCCCTCTTCTGAAATGCTCTGTTTCGATAAAAAAAGCAGCCCCCGGACGATCCCGGCGGCAGCCAAGGCTCCGCGTACAGGCCGCGCGGGGCCTTTTGTCTACCCATTATAGTATGCCCTCCCGCCGCCGCTGTCAACCCTTTTCCGCCGCGGTTCGGGTAAAATCGCCGTAAAATTCCGCCAGGGGGAGCCTCCGGGGAAAATCATCTTGTGGATGCGGAGGGGAGTGTGATACAATAACAAAATAGAATTTTCGCTCCGCCTGCGGGCGGACTGGAAGGGGGGAGCGCCATGGGGACCCACGACGGGCATCGGGAGCGGAAGCGGCGGCAGTTCCGGGAGCACGGCATCGACGCCTTCGCCGACCACGAGGTGCTGGAGCTGCTGCTGTACTACGCCATCCCCCGCCGGGACGTGAACCCCATCGCCCACGCCCTGATCGAGCGGTTTGGGAATCTGGAGGCGGTGCTGGCCGCGCCCCTGGAGGAGCTGGAGCTGGTGCCGGGGATGGGCCCCGGGGCCGCCACCCTCATCAAGCTGGTGCCCCAGGTGACCCGCCGGGCCCGGATCTCCGCCGCCGCCCACGAGAAGGTCCTGGACACCACCGAGCGGATCGGGGCCTTTTTCCTGGAGCAGTTCGTGGCCCAGACCCAGGAGGTGGTCTACCAGCTCTGCCTGGACGCCAAGGGCCGGATGATCTGCTGCCGGAAGGTGTCGGAGGGGGACGTGGCCGGGGTGGGGCTGAACCTGCGGCGGATCGTGGAGAACGCCCTGCGGTGCAACGCGGTGCTGGTGGCCCTGGCCCACAACCACCCCAGCGGCGTGGCTCTGCCCTCCCACGAGGACGAGATCGCCACCATCCAGATCCGGGACGCCCTGGCGGCGGTGGATGTGCACTTGGTGGACCACATCATCGTGGCCGACGACGACTACGTCTCCCTCCGCCACGAGGGGTTGCTATGAAGATGAGACGGCCCCGGGCGCTTTGGCGCCTGGGGCCGTCTCAGGCTGTTGAAAAAATCTTGTCAGACTTTTTCACAGCCTAAAAATGCCGTTACTTTCCCACTGCTCCGCAGTGTGAAAGTCCTCACTTCGTGAGCCGCACGCCTTGCGCGGCAAGGCTTTGCGGGGCATTTGATTGGATTCGAGGCGGGCTTTGCCCCCTCGAGCTCCCCCTGCGCTGTGCAGCCTTTTACTTCTGAAAGGTTTTTTTCGACACGCTGAGACGGCCCCGGGCGCTTTGGCGCCTGGGGCCGTCTCTTGTTTATGGCGGTTACACCATTTTTTCCGGGACCACCACCTGATCGTACTCCTCCGGAGAGAGGAGCTCCAGGCGGAGCACCGCCTCCCTAAGGGTCAGGCCCTCCCTGTGGGCCAGCTTGGCGGCCTCCGCCGCCCGCTCGTAGCCCACCCTGGGGGTCAGGCAGGTGACCAGCATCAGGGACCGCTCCAGGTACTCCGCCATCCGCCGCCGGTCCGCCTTCAGGCCCTCCAGACAGTTCCTGTTGAAGGAATCCATCGCGTCCGCCAGCAGCCGGGCGGACTGGAGGAAGTTGTAGGCGATCACCGGCAGGAACACGTTCAGCTCAAAATTCCCCTGGCTGGCGGCGAAGCCCACAGCGGCGTCGTTGCCCATGACCTGGACGGCGGCCATGGTCACCGCCTCGCACTGGGTGGGGTTGACCTTGCCGGGCATAATGGAGCTGCCCGGCTCGTTTTCGGGGATGGTGATCTCCCCCAGGCCGCACCGGGGGCCGCTGGCCAGCCAGCGCACGTCGTTGGCGATCTTCATCAGGTCTCCGGCCAGGGCCTTCAGGGCCCCGTGGGCAAAGACAGCGGCGTCCCGGCTGGTGAGGGCGTGGAACTTGTTCTCCGCCGGGCGGAAGGGACAGCCGGTGAGCTGGGCGATGTACCCGGCGGCAGCCTGGTCAAAGCCCGGGGGGCAGTTGAGCCCCGTGCCCACGGCGGTGCCCCCCAGGGCCAGGGCCTCCAGGGGCGGCAGGGCTCCGGCCAGCATCCCGGCGCATTCCTCCGCCATGGCCCGCCAGCCGCTGATCTCCTGGCCGAAGCGGATGGGCACCGCGTCCTGGAGGTGGGTGCGGCCAATCTTGACCACCTCCCAGTTCTCCGCCTCCAGCCGCCCCAGGGTGTCCCGCAGCCGCCCCAGAGCCGGGAGGACCTGCTCCCGGATGGCCAGGGCGGCGGCGACGTGGAGGGCGGTGGGGAAGGTGTCGTTGGAGGACTGGGACATGTTCACGTGGTCGTTGGGGTGGACCGGCAGGGACGGGTCCAGCCTGGCGCACAGGTGGGCGATGACCTCGTTGACATTCATGTTGGACTGGGTGCCGCTGCCGGTCTGCCAGACCTTCAGGGGGAACTCCCCCGGCCAGCGCCCCGCCAGGATCTGGTCGCAGGCGGCGGTGATGAGGCCGCATCTGGCCTCGTCCAGCTTGCCGCTGTCCCGGTTGGCCAGGGCCGCGGCCTTCTTCAAAAGGGCAAAGGCCCGGATGATCCCCTCCGGCATGGTCTCCGTGCCGATGGCAAAGTTCTGAAAGCTCCGCTGGGTCTGGGCGCCCCACAGGTGGTCCGCCGGGACCCGGACTTCCCCCATGGTGTCGTGCTCCACCCGAAACAGCTCGCCGTTCTCCATATACCGATCCTCCGTTTTTTGAGATATCCGTTTCAGGATAGCAGATTCCCGGAAAAAACACAACAGGGCCGCCGGAAAATATGCGGGGACTTACTTTGAGGCGGGGAAGAAGGGGCGGAGGGTGCCGGCCACGGCGCTGATGGGCATCGTCTGGAGGTAGATCTTCCCGGGACCGGTGACTACCGTGTTGAACACGCCCTCGCCGCCGAAGAGCATGTTCTTTACCCCCGGCACTGCCTGGATGTCCATGGAGCAGGTGGCGTCCATGGCCGCCAGGTATCCGGTGTCCACGATCATGGACTGGCCGGGCGCCAGGTCATACTCCATCACATGGCCGTCGAACTCTGTAAAGGCGACGCCGCTGCCGCTGAGCTTCTGCATGATGAAGCCCTCGCCGCCGAAGAAGCCGGAACCCAGCTTCTTCTGGAAGGTGACGGACAGGGTCACCGACTCCTCGGCGGCCAGGAACCCGCTCTTTTGGACGATGATCTCCCGGCCCGGGGCAATGGTGAAGGCCCGGATGCTGCCGGGGAAGCTGGAAGCGAAGGCGATCATGCCCGGACCGCCCTGGGCGGTGTAGCGGTTCTGGAACATGGCCTCCCCGGCGAACATCCGGCCCAGAGCCCGGCCGATGCCGCCGCCGGTGGTGGTCTCCATGCGCATGTTGGGGCTCATCCAGCTCATGCTGCCCCGCTCCGTGATCATGGCCTCGCCGTCTCGCAGCTGGCAGATCACAACGGGCAGTGTGCCGCCCTCAATTTTGTACTCCATAGACGTTACCCTCCTTATACGTTTGGCCGTGGTGCGGCCTCTGCCGCCAGTATACCAGAGCGGCCGGATCTTGTCGAGCAAAACAGCGGAGCGCCGGCGCTTGGAATGCCCTTGCCTGCCGCGCTGTTTTTCGCTATAATGCTTCTGGAACGAACAAGGTGGAGCGGATGCCCGCGTTCACAGCTGTGAAGGCGGGCTGTAAGGGAGGATTGAAGATGAAACGGATCATACTGGCTCCGGACTCCTTTAAGGGGACCCTCAGCGCCCGGGAGGTGTGCCGGGTGGAGGCCCGGGCCATCCGCCGCCTCTGCCCCGGGGCGGAGGTGGTGGAGCTGCCCATGGCCGACGGCGGGGAGGGCCTGGTGGACGCCTGCTGCCGCCTGACCGGCGGCACACAGACGACGGTCCGGGTGTCGGGCCCTCTTGGGGACACGGTAGAGGCGTGCTACGGCCTGCTGCCTGACGGCGGCGCGGTGGTGGAGATGGCCGCCGCCGCGGGGTTGCCCCTGGTGCAGGGACGGGAGGACCCCTTGAACGCCACCACCCGGGGGGTGGGGGAGCTGCTGCTGGATGCCGCCGGCCGTGGGGCCCGCAGCATCCTGCTGGGCCTGGGGGGCAGCTGCACCAACGACTGTGGGATCGGCATGGCCGCGGCCCTGGGCTTCCGCTTTCTGGACGGGGCTGGGGCGGAGGTGGAGCCCCTGGCGAAAAACCTGGGACGGATCGCGGAAATCCTTCCACCGGCGGAAAACCGGCTCCCGCCTATCCGGGCGGCCTGCGACGTGACCAACCCCCTCCTGGGACCCCGCGGGGCCACCTACACCTTCGGCCCCCAGAAGGGGGCGGACGGCCCCGCCCTGGAGGCTCTGGAGGAGGGAATGACCTCCTTCGCCCGGGTCCTGGCCCGGTACGCCGGGGTGGAGGACGTCCAGATCCCCGGCGCCGGGGCGGCGGGCGGCCTGGGGGCCGCCGTGATC
>DVGP01000160.1 GCA_018712665.1 Candidatus Pelethomonas intestinigallinarum
GAGACATGCTCATGACCAGAGCCAGGGCCAGTGCGAGAATCTTCTTCAGATTTCTCATTGCGGATTTTTCCTCCTTCTGAATTTTTTGGGTAAGAAAGTCGTTGAATTGGCTATTTATACAGCAAAAACTGTAATAAAATGACCGCATCAAGCCACTTGCTCCACTTGGAAGCCGGCCGCAAGTCATTGCGCCGCAGTGGTTTGCGGGGTTCTACCCAAAAGTCTGGTAGCGTTTTTTCGATTTTGGTAGCAACAGCCTCCAACCGGGAGCGTGAACCGTCTGGGGCGCAACGGCTTCCGCTGGTAGCATTTTGGTGGCTTCCGCTGGTAGCATTTTGGTGGCTTCCGCCGCGCTGCCATCAGAGTTGAATTCAGAAAAGCGGATAAAACATGAAAAATTGAAGAGATTCCACTGGAAAAAGTGAATATCTCAGAAGAGAGGGATATACAAAAAACACCGCATAAAGATGCAAAACAACCCCGGCGGAAGGCAGCAAAAAAGCGCCCGGCCGTATGGCCGGGCGCCAAATAAATCCAGATGAAATAAGAGAAATTACGGTTGGACCTGCTTCATAGACAGGGAGATCCGCTTCCGCTTCTCATCCACCTCCAGCACCACCACCTTCACCACGTCTCCCACGCTGACGGCCTGGGAGGGGTGCTTGAGGAACTTGTCGGTGATCTGGGAGATGTGGACCAGCCCGTCCTGGTGGACGCCGATGTCCACAAAGACGCCGAAGTCGATGACGTTGCGGACGGTGCCGGTGAGGACCATCCCGGGCTTCAGGTCCTTGATGCTCATAACGTCGGTGCGCAGCAGAGGGGGCGGCAGCTCATCCCGGGGGTCCCGGCCGGGCTTCTGCAGCTCCCGGACCACATCCAGCAGGGTGGGCACGCCCACGCCGCACTGCTCGGCGAGGGACGCGGTCCCCATGTGCTGGACCTGGGTGTTCAGATCCCCCAGCTTCCCGGCAGCTACATCCGCCATGGCGTGGCCTGTCAGGGACAGCAGCCGCTCCGCCGCCGGGTAGCTCTCGGGATGGACGGCGGTGTTGTCCAACGGGCTGGAGCTGTCCGGCACCCGCAGGAAGCCGGCACACTGCTGGAAGGCTTTGGGACCCAGCTTGGGGACCTTCAGCAGCTGGCGGCGGCTGGTGAAGGGGCCGTTTTCCTCCCGGAAGGCCACCACGTTTTTGGCGGTGGCGGGTCCCAGTCCAGCCACGTACTGGAGCAGGGACGGGGAGGCGGTGTTCACGTCCACCCCCACGGCGTTGACGCAGTCCTCCACCACGCCGTCCAGAGCCTCGCTGAGCCGCTTGGGGGGCATGTCGTGCTGGTACTGGCCCACGCCGATTGCCTTGGGGTCGATCTTCACCAGCTCCGCCAGGGGGTCCTGAAGCCGCCGGGCGATGGACACGGCGGAGCGGAGGTTCACGTCGAACTGGGGGAATTCCTCCGCCGCCAGGGGGCTGGCGGAGTAGACGGAGGCTCCGGCCTCGCTGACAACCATATAGCTCACCGCGCCGCCGAAGGGGCGGATCAGCTCGGCGGTCATCTGCTCCGTCTCCCGGCTGGCGGTGCCGTTGCCGATGGCGATGCGGGTGACGCCGTGGCGGCGGATCAGGCTGGCGAGGGTCTCCAAGCAGGCTTTATACTGCCGCTCCCCGTGGGTGGGGTAGACCACGGCGGTGTCCAGCACCTTTCCGGTGGGGTCCACCACCGCCACCTTGCAGCCCATCCGGTAGCCGGGGTCCAGCCCCATGGTCACATGCCCCCGGACCGGAGGCTGCATGAGCAGGGGCCGGAGGTTCAGGGCAAAGTTGTGGATGGCCCCCTCGGCGGCCCGGTCCGTGAGGAGGGAGCGGATCTCCCGCTCCAGGGAGGGGAAGAGGAGGCGGTCGTAGGCGTCCTCGGCGGCGGCCTTGATAAAATCCATGGCGGCGGAGCCGGGGCGGACCACCCGCCGCCGCAGGGCCACCAGGGCCTCCTCCCGGTCGCAGTCCACCTTGACCTTCAGCGCCCCCTCCCGCTCACCACGGTCGATGGCCAGGATCTGGTGGTCTTGGAGCCGGGACAGGGGCTGTTGGAAGTCGTAGTACAGGCGGTAGACGGTGTCCTCCTCCCCGGCGGCGCGGCTGACCAGGGCGCCCCGGCGGAGCAGCAGCTCCCGCAGGGCTTTCCGCACCCCGGCGTCATCGGAGATATCCTCGGCAATGATGTCCCCGGCCCCCTGCAGGGCCTCCTCCGCCGTGTTGACCCCCTTGTCCGGGTCCACGTACTTTGCCGCCTCCGCCATGGGGGCGGGGCAGTCCCGCCCCTGGGCGAAGAGGAGGGCGGCCAGAGGCTCCAGGCCCCGCTCCCGGGCGATGGTGGCCCGGGTGCGGCGCTTGGGCCGGTAGGGGCGGTACAGGTCCTCCACCTCCGCCAGGGTCGCGGCGGCGGTCAGGGCGCCGGACAGCTCCTCCGTCAGCTTTCCCTGGGCCTCGATGGCGGCCCGGACCTCCTCCCGCCGCTTCTCCAGCCCCCGAAGGTACTCCAGCCGGTCCGCCAGGGTCCTCAAGACCGTGTCGTCCATGGAGCCGTGGCGCTCCTTGCGGTAGCGGGCGATGAAGGGGATGGTGTTGCCCTCGTCGATGAGGGCAATGACGTTTTCTACATACTCCAGGGGCTGCTCCAGCTCCCGGGACAGGATTTGGGCGATGGTTTCCATGCGTGTTCCTTTCTTCCAGAGGCATATAGAAGCCCCGGCAGGACGCCGGGGCCCCTGTGCCGATTAGATCCGACGGGTTTTATTTGAAATACAGCCGCTGGCGCTCGTACTTGGGCTCGCAGCTCACGTGGATGCCCAGCCGGCGGTAGAGCTTCTCGTCCACATCGGAGAGCACCACGGTGAAGTGGGCGTCGCAGCCCCGGAGCTTGGGCAGCTGGGCCTGGGCCATGGCGGCGATGGGGTTGGTCAGGGCGCTGACACACAGGGCGATGAGGACCTCGTCGCTGTGGAGCCGGGGATTCTTGTTCCCAAGAACGCCGGTCTTCAGCCGGCAGATGGGCTCCAGCACGTGGGTGGAGATCAGGTCCAGGTCCTGGTCGATGCCTCCCAGCCGCTTCAGGGCGTTGAGGAGCAGGGCGGCGGAGGCCCCCAGAAGATCGCTGGTCCGCCCGGTGACCACCTGGCCGTCGGGCAGGACCATGGCCCCGGCGGGGGCCCCGGTCGCCTCCTCCCGCTCCAGGGAGGCGGCGATGGCGGGACAGAGGTCCGTGGTGACGTCCGCCTGCTTCATCAGCAGCTCCAGCTTGTACACCAGCTCCTCATCCACCTTCCCCTGGAGCCGGTCGGTGAGGGTGGCGTAGTACCGGCGGAGGATCTCCATCCGGGAGGCCTGGCGGCAGACCTCGTCGTCCACGATGCAGTTGCCCGCCATGTTCACTCCCATGTCCGTGGGGGATTTGTAGGGGCACTGGCCCAGGATGTTCTCAAAGATGGTGCGGAGCACCGGGAAGATCTCCACATCCCGGTTGTAGTTCACGGTGGTCACCCCGTAGGCCTCCAGGTGGAAGGGGTCGATCATGTTCACGTCGTCTAAGTCCACCGTGGCGGCCTCGTAGGCCAGGTTCACCGGGTGCTTCAGCGGCAGGTTCCAGATGGGGAAGGTCTCGAACTTGGCGTAGCCCGCCCGGACGCCCCGCTTGTGCTCGTGGTAGAGCTGGCTGAGGCAGGTGGCCATCTTGCCGCTGCCGGGGCCGGGGGCGGTGACCACCACCAGGGGGCGGCTGGTCTCCACGTACTCGTTGCGGCCGTAGCCCTGGTCGCTGACGATCAGGTCCACGTTGTGGGGGTAGCCGGCGATGGGGTAGTGGCGGTAGGTCCGCACCCCCAGGGCGCTCAGGCGCTTGAGAAAGGCGTCGGCGGCGGACTGGCCGTCATATTGTGTCACCACCACGCTGCCCACATACAGCCCCATGCCCCGGAAGACGTCGATGAGCCGCAGCACATCCTCCTCGTAGGGGATGCCCAGGTCCCCCCGGACCTTGTTCTTCTCGATGTCGGCGGCACAGATGGCCACCAGGATCTCCACGTCCTCCCGCAGCTGCTGGAGCATACGGATCTTGCTGTCCGGGGCGAAGCCCGGCAGCACCCGGGAGGCGTGGTAGTCGTCAAAAAGCTTCCCGCCGAACTCCAGATACAGCTTCCCGCCGAACTGGTCGATCCGCTCCCGGATGTGGGCGGACTGGGTCTCGATGTACTTCTGGTTGTCAAATCCGATCCTGTTCATTCTCTCTCTCCTTACACATACCCGCCAGGGCGCTTGGTATCGTTCTTCCTATCCTCTCACCCGCCGCCGGGGCGGGCTGTGAAAAGCAAAAATAGGAAACAGGCGCCGGCGTTTCCGGCGCCTGTTTCGCCGAGAGCTTTGATCCTATCCGCCCCAGGGGCAGCGCAGCTCTGTGCGCTGACAGACCCGGCGGACCTCCCGCTGGAGGCTCTTCAGATCGTCAAAGGTCTCCGGGCGGCGGCCGGGGTCCCGCAGCAGGGCGGCGGGGTGGTAGATGGCCATGGCCCGCATCCCGTCCACATCGTACCACAATCCGTGGTCCCGGGTGATGCGGAACTTTCCGTCAATCAGCCGCATGGCGGCGATCCGCCCCAGGCACACCAGGATCTTGGGCCGGAGCAGGGCCATCTGGCGGCGCAGGTAGCCGATGCAGGCGTCCTGCTCCACGTTCAGCGGGTCCCGGTTCCCCGGGGGGCGGCACTTGACGATGTTGGCAATGTAGACCTT
>DVGP01000161.1 GCA_018712665.1 Candidatus Pelethomonas intestinigallinarum
TCAAGCAATTTCAGCGCAGTAGCGTATGTTGATATAACTTCATACAAGTCCATGCGTAAATGGCGTAAAAATGGCGTAGTAGCCAAAACGCCAAAGTGCGAAAAACCTTGTAAATACAGCATTTTTTAAGGAGATGTAGAGATATATGAAATTAGGCATCGTGGGCCTGCCCAACGTGGGCAAGAGCACCTTATTCAACGCCATCACCAACGCCGGCGCGGAGAGCGCCAACTACCCCTTCTGCACCATCGACCCCAACGTGGGGGTGGTGGCGGTGCCGGACGAGCGGCTGGACAAGCTCACCGAGATGTACCACCCGAAGAAGACCACCCCCGCCGTCATCGAGTTCGTGGACATCGCCGGGCTGGTGAAGGGCGCGTCCCGTGGGGAGGGCCTGGGCAACAAGTTCCTCTCCAACATCCGCATGACCGACGCCATCGTCCACGTGGTCCGCTGCTTCGACGACGAGAACGTCATCCATGTGGAGGGCTCCACGGACCCCATTCGGGACATCGACATCATCGACCTGGAGCTGATCCTGGCCGACGCGGAGATGGTGGAGCGGCGGATCGACAAGGCCCAGAAGGCCGCCAAGGGGGACAAGAAGTTCCTCCACGAGGTGGAGGTGTTCCAGGGCCTGCTCTCCTGGCTCAACGACGGCAAGTCCGCCCGGAGCTACGACTGCGACGAGGATGATAAGGCACTGATCGCCACCAGCGACCTGCTGACCCTCAAGCCCGTGATCTATGCCGCCAACCTGGACGAGGACGGCTTCGCCGACTGCGAAAATGTGGGCTACTACCAGCAGGTGAAGGCCCGGGCGGCCAGCGAGGGCGCCCAGGTGATCCCCGTGTGCGCCAAGCTGGAGGCGGAGATCGCCGAGCTGGAGGGCGAGGAGAAGGCCATGTTCCTGGAGGACCTGGGGGTCCACGAGAGCGGCCTGGACCGGCTCATCCGGGCCAGCTACGCCCTGCTGGGGCTGATCTCCTTCCTCACCAGCGGCGAGGACGAGTGCCGGGCCTGGACCATCGTCAAGGGCACCAAGGCCCCCCAGGCCGCCGGCAAGATCCACTCCGACTTCGAGCGTGGTTTCATCCGGGCGGAGGTCATCGCCTACGACGACCTGATGGCCGTGGGCTCCATGGCCGCCGCCAGGGAGAAGGGCATGATCCGCTCCGAGGGCAAGGAGTACGTGGTCCAGGACGGGGACATCATCCTCTTCCGGTTCAATGTGTGATAAGGCGGTAAAGGAAAGGAAAGGTGGGGCGCTCTGTGAAAGGCATTGCGAAGCTTCTGTACTGGCTTTCCCTTGTGTTTCTTCTGATGATCCCCGTGTCCCTGGTCCTGACGGCAGGGGCATACGGCGGCTGGCTGCCCGTCAACGGCGCCGGCGTGTTCGCCACTTTGGTCAACAGCACCATATCCAACCTCTTTCACGCCGGGCTGCTGCTGGGCCTCTCCCGGGTGATCTCCCTTCTGGAAAAACTGGTGAAACAACGCGATGAAAGCGAAGCGCTTTGACATTCTGGACGCCTGGCGGACCCTAGCCATCGTGCTGATGACGGCCTACCACTTTCTCTACGACCTGGCCCTCTTCGGCGTCATCACCTGGGAGCGGATGTTTTCCACGCCCCTGAACATTCTGGAGCGGTTCATCTGCTGCTCCTTCATCCTCCTGGCCGGGGCCTCCGCCCGGTTCAGCCGCAGCAACCTCCGCCGGGGGCTCATCGTCCTGGCTGCGGCGGTGGTGGTGGAGCTGGGGGCGGCGGTGGCGGGCCAGACCATCCGCTTCGGGGTGCTGATGCTCCTGGGCTGGTCCATGGTCCTCTACCACTTCACGGGGAAGCTCCTGCGGAAGCTGCCGGGGCCGGCCCTGGCGGCCTCCGCCCTGATCCTCTTCTTCCTGACGGACTGGTGGACCGGCGTTACGCCGGTGTCCGTCCCATGGCTCTATCCCCTGGGGTTCACCGCCCCGGGCTTTTCCAGCGCCGACTACTTCCCCCTCCTGCCCTGGCACTTCCTCTTCCTCCTGGGCACGGTCCTGGGGGGATGGTGCCTGGACCACCGGGAGCACCGCCTGCTCCAGGCGAAGCTCCCCGCCGCCCTCACCTGGTGCGGGCGGCACAGCCTCATCATCTACGTTCTGCACCAGCCGGTCCTCTACGGCGTCAGCTATCTCATCTGGGGGTAATGCCAATGGCCTTCAACTGCACCCTGTGCTATCTGGAAAATGACCGGGGGGAGTATCTCATGCTCCACCGGGTGAAGAAGAAACACGACGTGAACCAGGATAAGTGGATCGGCGTGGGCGGCAAGTTCGAGGAGAACGAGAGCCCCGACGAGTGCCTGATCCGGGAGGTCCGGGAGGAGACCGGCCTCACCCTCACCGACTACCGCCTCCGGGGGATCGTCACCTTCGTCTCCCAGGGCTGGGAGACGGAGTACATGTTCCTCTACACCGCCACCGGCTGGACCGGGGAGCTGCTCGACGACTGCGACGAGGGGACCCTGGAGTGGGTGGACAAGAAAAAGGTGGGGGACCTGCCCATCTGGAAGGGGGACGAGCTGTTCTTCCGCCAGATCGAGGACCCCAACAGCCCCTTCTTCTCCCTGAAGCTCAGTTACCGGGGGGACGAGCTGGTCTACGCCGCCCTGGACGGAAAGGAGCTGGCCCTGTGAAGGAGAAGCTGCTGGTCTCCGCCTGCCTGCTGGGGCGAAACTGCAAGTACAACGGCGGGAACAACTACACCCCCGCCGTGGAGACCCTGAAGGAGCGCTACGAGCTGGTACCCGTGTGCCCGGAGTGCTTCGGCGGCCTGCCCATCCCCCATCCGCCCTCCGAGCGGGTGGGGGACAAGGTTCTCTCCAAAACCGGAGAGGACGTGACGGCGGCCTTCCGGCTGGGGGCGGAGAAAACATTGGAGGCCGCCCGCCGCCACGGGACCGCCCTGGCGCTGCTGAAGGAGCGGAGCCCCTCCTGCGGCTTCGGCGCTGTCTATGACGGCACCTTTACAGGTACCGTCGTCCCCGGAAACGGGGTGGCGGCGGAGCTGCTGGCAGAAAACGGCGTGGCCGTCTACGGTGAGAGCCGTATTCAGGAGCTTCTGGATCGAGCATAGCGGGGAGGGGGAGACACATATGGCTATTTTCGGCGGACGGACGCGCCCTGCCCGGCAGGATGCGGCCCCCGCAGCAGAGGCCGGGGGCCAGCCGGGCCTCCCCGCCTTTCTCTCGGCGGCCCAGAGCGGCGAGGTCCTCTCCCCCCGGCGGCGGATGGGGCTCATTGTCCGGCTGAGCATCCCCTCCATCCTGGCCCAGGTCAGCTCCATCCTCATGCAGTATATCGACGCGGCCATGGTGGGCTCCCTGGGGGCCAGCGCCTCCGCCGCCATCGGGCTGGTGGCCAGCTCCTCCTGGCTCCTGGGCGGGCTGTGTACCGCCGCCGCCACCGGCTTCTCCGTCCAGGTGGCCCATATGATCGGGGCGGGACGGGACGGGGAGGCCCGGAACGTGCTGCGCCAGGCCCTGGTGTCCGCCCTGTGCATGGGGCTCCTGCTGGCGGCCATCGGCGCGTCTTTGAGCTTCCCCCTGCCGGTGTGGCTGGGGGGCGAGGCGGACGTGATCCCGGGAGCACGGTCCTACTTTCTGATCTACGCCTGCGGCCTGCCCTTCACCCAGCTGCGGCAGACCTGCGGCAGTATGCTCCAGTGCAGCGGCGACATGCGGACGCCTAGTCTTCTCAACGCCCTCATGTGCCTGTGGGACGTGGTGTTCAACAGCCTGCTGATCTTCCCCACCCGGACGGTGACGGTGCTGGGATTTTCCTTCACCATGTGGGGGGCAGGGATGGAGGTGGCCGGCGCTGCCCTGGGCACCGCCCTGGCGGAGGTGGTCACCGCCCTGTGCATGGTGGGCGCGGTGTGCTTCCGCTCCCCCAAGCTGCGGCTGCGGCTGGGGGGCAGCTGGCGCATGGAGAAGAAGTGCCTGACCACCGCCCTGCGGGTGGCGGTGCCCATCGCCTTTGAAAACTCCATTCTCTGTCTGGCCCAGGTGGTCACCACCACCATTGTGGCCCCCCTGGGGACCGTGGCGGTGGCGGCCAATTCCCTGGCCGTCACAGCAGAGAGCCTGTGCTACATGCCGGGCTTCGGCGTGGCCACGGCAGCCACCACCCTGGTGGGCCAGTCCCTGGGGGCCGGGCGGCGGGACCTGGCCCGGGACTTCGCCCGGTCCTCGGTGCTGCTGGGGGTGCTGGTCATGTCCGGGGCGGCCCTGGCCATGTTCCTGCTGGCCCCGGCGGTGTTCGCCATGCTCACCCCGGTGGAGGAGGTGCGGCAGCTGGGGACGGAGGTGCTGCGGATTGAGGCCTTCGCCGAGCCCCTGTACGCCGCCTCCATCGTCACCGCCGGGGCCCTCCGGGGCGCCGGGGATACCCTGGCCCCCAGCCTGATGAACTTCTGCAGCATGTGGGGGGTCCGGGTGCCCCTGTCCCTGCTGCTGGTGGGCCCCCTGGGGCTCCACGGCGTGTGGCTGGCCATGTGCATCGAGCTGTGCGCCCGGGGCGTGCTGTTCCTCATCCGCCTGGGCCGGGGCAAGTGGCTGCGGCGGAGCCTGCTGAACTAAAAATGCCGTTACTTCCCCACTGCTCCGCAGTGTGAAAGTCCTCACTGCGCAGCCGTCGGCGGCTTCGCCGCCCTACGGATGCGGCGTGCCCCTTGCGGGTGCTGCGCTCGCCGCACGCCTTGCGGAGCAAGGCTGTGCGGGGCATTCGATTGGATTCGAGGCGGGCTTTGCCCCCTCGAGCTCCCCCTGCGCTGCGCAGCTTTTTACTCCTGAAGGGAATTCTTCGACACGCTGCGCGCCCCCGGCCGCCTCAATGGCGGCCGGGGGCGTTTTGCCTGTTATCAGGGCGCGGTTTTTATTTCCAGAGAATTCCAACTCTGCCTTGCGCCGCCGGTGGACGGGTGGTACAATAAATAAAATACCTCCTGTTCCGCCGGGCGGCGGCCCTATTTTTCGACAACTATTTGGAATATTTTGCAAAAATATTTCCGATCGTTTTGGTTCGAGGCATCCTGCACAACAAAAATTGAGAGGATGGAGGGCGATACCATGAGGCGAGGAGACCTGCTGCGGGCCCTGGAGAGCGGGGCGCTGCTGGACCGGCTGACGCCGGTCTACGGCAAGGACGCGCCGTCGGCGGCCTACCGGCTGCGGGAGCTGGCGCTGGAGTTTCAGGAGACCTTCCCCTGCGATGACGACGCGGAGACCCTGCTTTTCTCCACCCCCGGCCGCACGGAGCTGGGGGGCAACCACACCGACCACCAGCACGGCCACGGCCTGGCCGCCAGCGTGAACCTGGACACCATCGCCTGCGTGGTGCCCAACGGCAGCCGGACCATCCGCGTCAAGTCCCGCCACCACCGGATGGCGGAGGTGGACTTGGACGAGCTCAGCCGCCGTCCGGAGGAGACGGGGAACTCCGTGTCCCTGGTCCGGGGGGTGGCAGCCCGAATCAGCCAGCTGGGCTACCAGGTGGGGGGCTTTGACGCCTACACCACCACCCGGGTCCTCCGGGGCAGCGGCCTGAGCTCCTCCGCCGCCTTCGAGGTCCTGGTATCCACCATCCTCAACCACCTCTTCTGCGGCGGGGCGCTGACCACCACCCAGCTGGCCCAGATCAGCCAGTACGCGGAAAACGCCTACTTCGGCAAGCCCTGCGGGCTGATGGACCAGCTCTCCTGCGCCACCGGCGGCGTTATCGCCATCGACTTCAAGGACCCCGCCGCCCCCACCCTGCGGCAGGTCCAGGCGGATCTGGACGCCCTGGGCTACGCCCTGTGCGTCATCGACAGCCGGGCCAGCCACGCCGACCTCACCGCCGACTACGCCGCCATCACCCGGGAGATGTGCCAGGTGGCGGCCTGCTTCGGCCGGGAGGTGCTGGGGGACGTGGACCCGGACCAGTTCCGCCGGAGCCTGTCCACCGTCCGGGCCACCTGCGGCGACCGGGCCGCCCTCCGGGCCATCCACTTCTTCCAGGACGACCGGCGGGTGGAGCTGGAGCGCCGGGCCCTGGAGGCGGGGGACATGGACGCCTTCCTCCACCACGTCAGACAATCCGGCCGGTCCTCCTTCATGTACCTGCAGAACGTGTCCAACTACCGGGAGAGCCGCTCCCAGCCCATCGCCCTGCTGCTGGCGGTGGCGGAGGACCTGCTGGCGGGCCAGGGGGCCTGCCGGGTCCACGGCGGCGGCTTCGCCGGCACCATCCAGGCCTTCGTCCCCACCGACGCGCTGGAGAGCTTTGTGGCGGGCATGGAGACCGTCACCGGCCAGGGGGCCTGCCATGTGCTGAACTTCCGCCCGGTGGGCACCACCGTGCTGGTGCCGTAAGCGCCCGGCTCGCGCCCCAAATACTGAAAAGGAGAACGCCTTTCCATGCTTCATGAAACTGTGCTGCTTCAGGTCCCCGGGGCTGAGGGCCCCACGGAGCTGGTGACCTATGTCCCGGGCAACTTCCCGGAGCTGGGCCTGGACCGGCGGCGGCCCGGCCTGATCATCTGCCCCGGCGGCGGCTACGCCTTCCGCTCCGACAGGGAGGGGGAGCCGGTCGCCCTGCGCTTTGCCGGACTGGGCTACGCCGCCTTTATTTTAAATTACCACGTGGCGCCCCAGGGCCGCTGGCCCATCCCCCAGCGGCAGCTCCTGGCCGCCATCGACCATGTGCGGACGAACTGCGACGCCTACCATGTGGACCCCGGCGCCGTGGTGGTCATGGGCTTTTCCGCCGGCGGCCACCTGGCGGGCTGCGCCGGGACCATGTGGAACAAGCCGGAGATCTACCGGCCCCTGAAAAAGAAGTCCGCCGCCTTCCGCCCCGACGGCATGGTGCTCGGCTATCCGGTGGTATCCAGCGGAGAATTTGCCCACCGCGCCTCCTTTGTCAACCTGCTGGGGGACCGGTATGAGGAGCTGCTGGAGACCGCTTCCCTGGAAAAACAGGTGAAAAAGCAGTCTCCCCCCGCCTTTCTCTGGCACACCGCCGACGACACCTCGGTGCCGGTGGAGAATACCTTCCTGCTGGAGAAGGCCCTTCAGGCCAAGAAAATCCCGGTGGAGACCCATATCTATCCCCATGGAAGCCACGGCCAGTCCCTGGCCGACCGGACGGTCTACTCCCCGGAGACCATGTGGATGCTGTCCGTGCCCTGCGCCAGCTGGGTGGAGCGCTGCGACATCTGGCTCCAGCGGAATTTCGGATAGAGGAGACGCCGCCATGAAGTATTTCCGTGTTGCCCTGCTTCAGATGACGGCGGGGGCCTCCCAGGCGGAGAACCTGGAAAAAGGCCTGGCCTGGTGCCGCCGGGCCAAGGCCATGGGGGCGGACCTGGCCCTGTTCCCGGAGATGTGGAGCTGCGGCTACGCCGTGGAGCGGCCGGATCTGGAGGCGCTGGCCATCCGCCGGGACGCCCCGTTTCTCCTGGCCTTCCGGGACCTGGCCGCGGAGCTGGAGATGGCCATTGCCGTCACCTACCTGGAGCGGCGGGACCAGGCGCCCCGAAACACCGTCACCGTCTTTGACCGCTTTGGCCGGGAGGCGCTGACCTACGCCAAGGTCCACACCTGCGACTTTGGAGACGAGAAAAAGCTGGGGCGGGGGGATCGTTTCCCCGTGGCCCAGCTGAATACCGCCGCCGGCCCGGTCCAGGTGGGGGCCATGATCTGCTATGACCGGGAATTCCCCGAGAGCGCCCGGCTCCTCATGCTGGCGGGGGCGGAGATCATCCTGGTCCCCAACGCCTGACCCATGGAGCTCAACCGCCTGACCCAGCTCCGGGCCCGGGCCTTTGAGAACATGGTGGGCGTCGCCACCGCCAACTACGCCTGGGGCCAGCCCGACTGCAACGGCCACTCCTCCGCCTTCGACGGCATGGCCTACCGCCCCGGGGAGGACGGCAGCCGGGACACCCTGGTGGTGGAGGCCGGGGAGAACGAGGGGATCTACCTGGCCCCCTTCCCCCTGGACGCCATGCGGGCCTACCGCTCAGAGGAGGCCCACGGCAACGCCTACCGCCGTCCCGGGCTGTACCGGGCCCTTGCCGACGAAGCCGTGTCGGAGCCCTTCCTCCGGGAGGACGCCCGCCGGTGAA
>DVGP01000162.1 GCA_018712665.1 Candidatus Pelethomonas intestinigallinarum
GTCGGGGAAGTCCTCCAGCAGGGCGATGAGGGCGTTCCGCTGGTCCTCCGGCAGCTTGTACACGTCCCAGTCCGTCACCTGGATCATAGTCCGCTCCGCCATCATGGGCATGGCCTCCGCCGCCTCCGTCAGGGACTGGACCGTCAGGGACTTGCCCTCCAGGCGGTGGTAGTTGAACTCCTCGAACCCCGCCGGCACCAGCGTCTTCCGCAGCTCCGAGAGGTAGAACTCCCGCAGGTAGCTCTCCTCCCCATAAAAAATGTAGACCGTTCCCAGGGTCCCGGCGGCCAGGTCCCCGCGAAAGGTATCATAGGCGGCGTTGCCGCCGGTTTTTTTCTTCACAGCCATGTGGGCTCCTTCTCCGCCCTTCAGGCGGTCAGTTGTCGTGGACCCGGATCAGGATGTTCCCCTGGAGGTCCGTGCGGTAGAGGGTCATGCCCCGGCGGGCCATGCGGTCCATGGTCTCCGAGGCCGGGTGGCCGTAGGTGTTCTGCCCCACGCTGATGACGCCGATCTCCGGCGTCACCGCCTCCAGCAGGGCCTTGCCGGTGGAGTAGCGGCTGCCGTGGTGGCCCACCAGCAGGACCTCGACGTCCGGCAGGCCGTACCCCTCCACCAGCAGCTCCTCGGTGCTCTCCCCCATATCCCCGGTGATGAGCGCGTCAAAGTCCCCGGCGGTACACAGGGCGGTGAGGCCCTCCTCGTTGGTGTCCCCCGCCGCCAGGGGCGGGAACAGGGTCAGCGCCGCCGCCCCCAGCTCCGCGGTCTCCACCGCCTCCACGTACCGCACCGGCACGCCGTACCGTGCCGCCAGGGCCAGCACCTCCGCCTGGAGGGCCCCCTGGTCCTCGCTGTCCCCCAGCTGGGGCAGGTACAGCAGCCCCACCTCCACCCGGGAGAGGAGCTCGTCCAGGCCCCCGGCGTGGTCCTCGTGGTAGTGGGTCAGGGCCACGCAGTCCAGCCTGTCCCAGCCGTAGACCGCCATGGCGTCGGCCACCGCGCCTCCAGCACCCCGGGGCGCGTAGTGGCTGCCGCAGTCCACCAGGGCCACGGACCCGTGGGAGGCCAGGAGGGTGGCCGCCCCCTGGCCCACGTCTACAGTCAGCACCGTCAATCTATCGTTCCGAACAGAGAGCACCGGCAGGGACCAGGCGGCCAGGAACCCCGCCACGGACAGCACGCCGGCAACCAGCCACTTCCGTCCCCCGTCCCGGGTGAACCAGCACAGCCCCAGCAGCAGGTAGCAGAACCCCAGCCACAGCGGCATGGCCAGGCTGGAGAGGTAGGCGGCGTGGCCGGGGAGGCCGGCGGCGAAGTCCGCCGCCCACAGCACGTACTCCGCCATGACCTCCGGGACCGCCGCCAGGGGCGCCAGGAAGGGCAGGGGGATGGACAGGGTCACCACCAGGAAGGCCCCGGCGAAGAGGAACGGGGCGATCCACAGCACCATCAGGTTGGTCAGCGGCGCCACCAGGGACAGATAGCCGAAGTACAGGGCGCACAGCGGCGCCGTCAGTACGAAGGACCCCACGCTGGCGGAGACGCTGGAGGCCAGGAAGGACCACACAGCCCTCAGGGCCCGCCCCTCCGGCCGCCACAGCCGCCAGAGAGCTCCCTGGACCCGGGGCGTCACCAGCATGAGGCCCATGACCGCGGCGAAGGAGAGCTGGAAGCTGATGGAGGCGATGGCGAAGGGGTTGGCCAGCAGGATCACCAGAGCGGCCCCCGCCAGGGAGGTGGGGCCGTCCCCCTCCCGCTCCAGCAGGGGCGCGAAGAGCAGGAAGCCCGACATGACGCAGGAGCGGACCACCGATGGCGTGCCGCCCACCAGGAGCATGTACAGCAGGAGCACCGGGTACCCCACCAGAGCCGTCAGCCGCTGGCGGCGGCCCAGCAGCAGCCCCAGCAGGCTGATGAGAAAACCGCAGTGGAGGCCGGAGACGGCGATGATGTGCATGAGCCCCGCCTCCTCCAGGTCGCTGACCGTGTCCTCCTCCAGCCCCTCCCGCTCCCCGGTGAGGAGGGCGGAGATGAAGCCGGCGGCAGGCTGGTCAAAGAGGGCGGCGATCTGGTCTTCCAGCCGGGCAGCCAGACGCTGTGGCAGGTACCGCAGGGAGCCGGCCCGGCCCCGGGAGACCGCCTCCGGCCCCTGGTTGTACAGCCGGACAAAGACGCCCTTGGCGGTGTAGTAGGTGCTCTCCTCTCCACCGGTCTCCAGGGCGCTGTAATAGCGGATGGGGGCCGTGACCCGCTGGCCCGGCCCCAGGCTCAGGAGGGAGGCGTCCCCGTAGTAGACCGCCTGGCCCAAAAGGCCGCCGTCCACCAGCCGGACGGTAGCCCGGGCGCCGTAGTCCGTCTCCTCCGGGTAGTCCACCAGCTCCATGGTGACGGTCTCCTCCGTCCCCACCCGGGCCTCCGCCGGGGTGAGGAACAGGGCGGAGTAGGCGGCGAACCACAAGATCCCCGCCGCCAGGCCGAAAGCCAGCAGGCGGACGATCCGCCTCTTCTCCCGCCACAGGGAGGACAGGCCCAGCCCCAGGAGCAGCGCCGCCGCCCCGGCCCAGGCCTGCCATGCCGCCGGCAGAAGGTACTGGCACAGCCCTGTCCCGCCGGCAAAGGCCAGGGCGAACCACATCAGCTTCCGCATGGCCCCTACCTCACTGGCTCCCGCCGGTCAGAGAGGCCCAGAAGATAGTCCGTGCTGACGCCATAGAGGGCCGCCAGGCGGATCAGCGCCCAGACCGGGATCTCCCGCTCTCCGCTCTCATACCGGCGGTACACGCCCCGCTTCATGTGCAGGTACTCCGCCACCTGGGCCTGGGTCTTGTCGCTGTCCTCCCGCAAATCCCGTATCCTTGGAAACGTCACAGACATCACCTCAGCTGAATGTTACCATTCGGTATCATTCAGTTTCGGATATGTCATCATACGGTGACATTATAGCAAATGTTTTCCTGATTTACCAGAGGCATTCTATCCATAAGCAGAACTGCCGCCGGAAAACCGGCGGCAGTTCTGCTTTATTCTTTCATTTCAGGGCAGCTCTACTCCTCCAGCAGGATGCCCAGCTCCCGGAGGGCCTGCCGCGCCCGCTGGAAGGCGGCCTCGTCGGGGCAGGACAGGGTGTGGAGGTGGATACCCTCGGTGAGTTCCGACAGGGGCAGGGCCTCCGACTGGCGGCTGCGGGAGAGGAATTGGCCCACCTCGTAGCGGTTGGAGATCTGCAGGGGGCCGGTGAGCTGGCCGTAGAGGGGGTGCTCCACGATCACGTCCAGCACCGTGCAGCCCTGGTCCACCATGGCGTTGAGCTCCGCCTCGATACCGTCCTCGCCGTGGCGCACCGCCAGGCGGCGGACCAGCCCGGAGGCGGCGGGGAGGATGACGTAGCCCCGTGGGGTGGCGGAGATGTCCGCGCCCCCGGCCCGGAGCAGGGCCACGTCCCCCACCACGATCTGGCGGCTGACGCCGAAGCGCCGGGCCAGAGCGGTGGCGCTGACGGGCTGGTCGGCGCGGGCAAGGGTGTCCAGAATGGCGTTACGGCGCTCCTCGGTGGTCACGGGGATCCACTCCTTTCCAGGGCAAAATCATGTTCTTCCCTATTGTAGCACGGCGGGGCCGCCGCCGCAAGGACCGGAAAGCCGTTCTTCGGCCTTCCGCCACCTCCCAGGCAGCAAAACAGGGAGCCTAAGGTCTTTCCCCAGGCTCCCTGTGGTTTTCAGTATCCGCTACTTCTCCTCCAGCAGCTTGGTGAGCTCCGCCATGAAGGTGTGGATGTCCTTGAACTGCCGGTAGACGGAGGCGAAGCGGACGTAGGCCACCTCGTCCACCTCCCGGAGCTTGTCCATGACCTGCTCCCCCACCATGTCGGTGGTGATCTCCCGCTCCAGGTTGTTCTGGAGGTTCTGCTCGATCTCGTCGGTGATCTTCTCCAGCCTGGCCAGGGGGACTGTCCGCTTCTCACAGGCCCGGATCATGCTGTGGAGGATCTTGCTGCGGTCAAAGCTCTGGCGGCTGCCGTCCTTCTTGATGACCACCATGGGCAGGGACTCCATGGTCTCGTAGGTGGTGAACCGCCTCTCACAGGCCAGGCACTCCCGGCGGCGGCGGATGCTGCTGCCCTCGTCGGCGGGGCGGCTATCCACCACTCTGCTCTCTTTATAACCGCAATAGGGACACTTCATCGCACAGCTCCTCCTATTCTATCCAAAGCAGGTATGATTTTGTCTCAGTATACCACACCTTCCAAGCAAATGGTAGCGATTATGTAAATTTTCTTACTTTGCGCCCATGCTTATGGCGGCAGGGGCTCTTCCCCGCCGTCAAAGGTATATACCGCGCAAGTCATCCCCTCCACCTCTCGGACACGGGCCAGGCAGAAGAGGATCTCCAGGGGGAAGGGCTTCCCCGCCTCCAGGGGCAGGGCCAGGATCAGTCGGTCCCCCTCCCGCCGCCACCAGGCCCGGCGGCAGGCGGCCAGGCGGCTGCGGAGGAAGGGGGATTGAAAGAGCCGGTCCGGCTCCTCCGTCTCCCGCCAGGCCTCCTCCCCGAAGCGGAAGGAGCGGCGGGCCTCCCCCCGGCGGAGGGGACCCAGGCGGGCAATGTCCCGGCTGTAGAGCTCCCGCCGCAGCACAAGCCTCCCCTCCGCCGGCTCCAGGACCCCCAGGAGCAGCTCGCCCCGCTCCCCCAGCAGCGCCGCCCGGTACAGGCCGTCTCCGGGGTCGTCCATGGACGCCCGCACCCGGGTCCGGCTCCCCCGGGGGTCGAGGGTGATCTCTCCCCGGGGCCGTTCCTGACAGTACAGCTCCACTCGCTCCATGGTCCCATCCCCCTCTCAGCGGAATCCAGGCGGGAGCTGGTCCCCATGAAAAACCGCCCCGCATACAAAGATATGCGGGGCGGGACAAAATCTTGCGCCCTTCTGGGGCTTCCCTTAAATTTCAGGCTGTCAAAAAATGCCGGGCATTCGATTTCATTCGAGGCGGGCTTCGCCCCCTCGAGCTCCCCCTGTGCCGTACTGCCTCTCTGCATATGGGGATAGTTTTTGACATGCTGAAATTTATTCCACGCGCGAAGCGGACGCTTCGCGCAAAAGTTTTTGCCCCGCTTTTTTCAAAAAGCGGGCGGGGTCCGGGGCGGCGCCCCGGGCATATGCTCCGGCGTCAGCCCATGGCATAGTCCCCCAGGACCAGCAGGGTCACCGGGCCGCCGGAGGCGGTGACGCCCCGGCTGTCGGTCATCATGTAGAGGTGATTTGCCTCCAGAGCGGTGCCGTCGTTGATGGACCCGCCGGAGGTCAGATCCACCAGCCCCGGGGTGCTCCGGTCCGGAGAATAGCAAACAGCGGCCCCGGAGCGGAGGAGCACCTGGCATCCGGCAGAGCCGTGGAGGGTCTGCCCATCGGCCAGCTCCACCGCTGTAAAGCTCGCCGCCGAGCCGGCGCTCCCCCCGGCGGCCTGTCCAAGAAGGGCCTGCTCCCTCTCCTGGATCTCAAGGTTGAACTGGGCCGTCATCTCCTGGCTGCGCTGGGCCAGCTTCTGGTCCACCGTCTCCAGGATCTGGCCCAGGAAGGTGTCGTTCAAATAGCTCAGGGTCACCAGGGGGTCCCCCTGAGACCCCGCGTCGGCGGCCAGGGCCACAAAGGCCGCCAGCACCGTCCCCGCCAGCAGCACGCAGGCGGCGGTACGCAGTCGTCTCTTCTGTTTCACGCGGTCGTCTCCTCTTATATGTATCATCGTCCAAACGGGCCCCGCGAGGGCTGCCGCCCCCGTGGAGCCGCGTTTTTTCCATAGCCGGGGGAGAGCTTACACCAGCCTGTCGTTGTGCAGGCCGAAGCTCACCGCGATGGCCGCGTCCACCCGGTCCATCAGCTCCTTGTCCACGCGCCCCATCTTTTCCCGCAAGCGCCGTTTGTCCAGCGTGCGGATCTGCTCCAATAATACCACAGAGTCCCGGGTAAGTCCATAGTTTTGCGCCGCGAGCTCAATGTGCGTGGGCAGACGCGCCTTGCCCGTCTGGGAGGTGATGGCCGCCGCGATCACGGTGGGGCTGTACCGGTTCCCTGTGTCGTTCTGGATGATCAGCACCGGGCGGACGCCGCCCTGCTCGCTCCCCACCACCGGACTGAGATCGGCATAGAAAATATCGCCGCGCTTTACGCTTGTATCCACAAAGTTCACACTCCGCCGGAAGAAGTGCCCGGTTCCCTCGGGCCACTATCATTCTCCCACGCAGTCCCGGAATTTATACCGTGGTTTTCCTCCCCCAAGCCAGTGTATGAAGAGCGGCGGGGAGACGTGACCCGCCTCCCCGCCGCTTTTTTCCCTCTCTCAGCCCCGCAGCAGCAGCTCCCGGTACGTCTCCCGGCCGTCCCGGAGGTAGATCCGGGGCACCCGCTTGCTCACGGCGCAGGTCAGCTCATAGGAGATGGTCCCCGCCAGATGGGCGGCGTCGTTGACGGAGTTGTGGACGCCATAGACCTCCACCTCGTCCCCCTCCCCCACCTGGGGCAGGTCCGTCAGGTCGATCATACACATGTCCATGCAGATCCGGCCCACGATAGGGGCCGTGCCATAGGGGGTCCACACCCGCCACTGGTTGGAGAGGCTGCGGTGGAGGCCGTCGGCGTAGCCGATGGGCAGCACCCCCACCCGGCTGGGCCGGGACGTACGGAAGGTGCGGCCGTAGCTGATGGTGGTGTCCGGGGCGAAGTCCTTGATACACCCCACGGTGGTCTTCAGGGTCATCACCGGCCGCAGGCCCAGCTCCCCGGCCTGGTCCCCGATGCCGTAGGTGATGATGCCGGGGCGGAACATGTCGTGGGCAAACTGGGGGTAGCTCACCGTGGCGCCGCTGTTGGCGCAGTGGCAGATGGGGAAGGTGATCCCCCGCTCCGCCAGGGCGGCCACCATGGCGTCAAACCGCTGGTGTTGGAGGGCGGTATAGGCCCGGCTCTCCTCCTTCTCCTCGTCGGAGACGGCGAAGTGGGTGAACACCCCCTCCAGCTCCAGCCCCGGCAGGGCCGCCACCCGGCAGATGGCCTCCAGAGAGGCGGCGAAGTGGTCCTCGTCGCACTGGAAGCCCAGCCGGGACATACCGGTGTCCAGCTTGATGTGGGCCTTCATCCGCCCCCCCAGGCGGATCGCCTCCTGGGAAAAGCCCTGGGCGGCGCTCTCACTCCACACCGCCTGGGTCACGCGGTTTTCCAGGATCCGCTCCGTCTGGTCGGCGGGGGTCAGCCCCAGCTGCAGGATGGGCAGCCCGATCCCCCCCAGGCGCAGCTCCCGGGCCTCGTCGATGTTGGAGATGGCCAGGTACTCCGCCCCCAGCTCCTCCAGCACCCGGGCCACCTGGACGGCGCCGTGGCCGTAGGCGTCGGCCTTCACCACCCCTAAAAAGCGGGATTTGGGCCCCATCTGCTTCCGCAGGGCGCGGTAGTTGTGGGCCAGAGCGTCCAGGTCGATCTCCGCCCATGTTCTCCGAAGTGTACTCTCCATGGTCGCTTACCTCTCCTTCGTATCTGTCTTATGTGTGTGGTCCCCGCCCGCCTCAAGCGGCGGGGTCCGCTTCGTTCTCTGTTCCGGTCTCCTCTCCGGCAGTTTCTCCGCCGGCGGAGGAGCCGTCCTCCCGGGCCGTCTGGTCCCCGGCGGCGTCCTGGCCGTCCTGCGCCTCGCCGCCGCCCTGGGGCTCCCGAACCTCAAAGCGGCTCCAGGCCACCTGGTAGACCACCACGCCGTCCACGCTGATCTCGCTGTACAGGGGCAGCAAGGTCTCCTGGTCAAACCAGGTGGTGTAGAGGTCCCCCTCCTCCCCGTCCAGGTCGCAGCTCAGGCGCAGGCAGGACCGCTCCTCCAGCTCCTCCACGCTCTGCTGGGAGACGTAGCCCGCCGCGGCGGCCTCCATCAGCTTGGGCAGGGCCGCCACCGGGGAGATGGCGGCGGCGGAGTAGCTGCCCGCGTCCAGGGAGACGTCCTCATAGCTGAGGGTCAGCTCCCCCTCCGCCACGGTGGCGGAGATCCCCGCCAGGTCCTCCGGGGCCAGCACAGTCACCGTGCTGCTCCCCGGGGTATAATCGCACAGCATGGTGTAGGTCCGCGTCTCGTCGTCATAGTGGCAGGTGATGTCGGCCTCCAGGGTGGCGGCGGCAAGGCCGGCGTAGGCCGCCTGGAGCTCCGACGCGGGATCTCTCTCCTCCTCGCCGCCGCAGGCAGTGAGCAGAAGCGTCAGCATTAGTGCAAAAAGCGTGGCTTTTCGCACAGTCCTTCCTCCTCTATGAAATTTCCCCGGCCTCCAGGTCCGCGAAGGCGGCAGGCAGGCCCTCGATCATATCCAGAGGGGTCATGGCGTACTCCGTCAGCCTCCCGGCGCACAGGTCCCCTGCCCGGCCGTGGAGCCACACGGCGCAGGCGGCGGCCGCAAAGGGCGGCGCCCCCTGTCCAATCAGGGCGGCGATCATGCCGGAGAGCACATCTCCGCTGCCCCCTTTGGCCATGCCGCTGTTGCCGGTGGTATTCACCAGCAGCCGGCCATCCGGGTCCGCCACCACGGTCTCAGGGCCTTTGAGGACCAGCACGCAGCCGTGACGGGCGGCGAAGTCCGCCGCCGCCCCCTCCCGTCCCCGGGACAGGTCTCCCCCCAGCCGGATGAACTCCCCCTCGTGGGGGGTGAGCACCGTGGGAAAGCGCCTGCCCTTCAGCACATCTATATGCGCCGCCGCCGCGTTTATGCCGTCGGCGTCCAGCACCACGGGCCCCTCCAGGTCCTCCAGGAGGGAGCAGACCGTCCTCTCGGTCCTGGCGGCCCGACCCAGCCCCGGGCCCACCACCCACACGTCGCAGCCGGCCATCTCCGCCAAAAGCTCCTTGTAGGTCCGCGGAATGGGGCGGGCCATAGCGGCGGCGCACCGGGCCGCCACGATGGGGTACACCTCCCCCGGCACCCCGGCGTACACCAGCCCCGCGCCGGAGCGGACCGCCGCCTCGGCGGCGTAGACCGGCGCGCCGGTGTAGCCCACAGCGCCCCCCAGCACATACACCTTTCCAAAGGTCCCCTTGTGTCCGTCGCTCCGCCGCCGGGGCAGCTGCCGGCGGACCCACTCCCTGGTGATACGCTCCACGGCGGTTCCCTCCCCTCTGATCTCATCCGCATTCTACCACATACCGAGGCCCTTGTCGACCGCCTCCCTGGCGGCTGGGGAAAAATACGGCAAAACATTGACCTCCCCGCTATTTTGCGTTACAATAAATGATATTGATACCATCAATACGAGGGAGGTCGACGCACAATGGAATTCGCCATCGGGAGCCGTCTGAAGGAGCTGCGGAAAACCAAGGGCATGAGCATCTCCGAGCTGGCGGAGCGCAGCGGCGTCAGCACCGGGCTCATCAGCCAGATCGAGCGGGACCTGGTGGTGCCCTCCGTGGTCAACCTCTACCGCGTCGCCCGGGCTCTGGACGCCGACGTCAACTACTTCTTCGAGACCGGAAATTCCCGGGAGGCCCGGATCACCCGCCGGGGGGACCACAAGCGGATGATCACGGAGCAGGGCCACGGCATCTACGAGCTGTTCACCTCCTCCCGCCAGGGGGACATCCTGGACCTGATCCGGGTCACCCTCAAGGGCGGGGAGAGCTACTCCCGGGAAATGGTCACCCACGAGGGAGAGGAGTGCGGCTTTGTCCTCAAGGGCACCCTGACCCTCCTGCTGGACGGCAAGGAGTACCGGCTCTACGAGGGGGACAGCGTCTACTTCCGCAGCACCATCCCCCACAAATACCTGAACACCGACAAGGAGGACTGCGTGTCCGTGTGGGCCATGACCCCCACATTCTTCTAAATCAAGTACAAGCCAAAAGCCCCGCCGCGCGGCGGGGCTTTTATGACGGCGTCATTTGATGGGAAAATCAAAGTAGGTGTCCGGATAGGGCTCCGGCGCAATGGCGAAATGCCACCACTCAAACTCATAGGGCTCAAAGCCGCTGGCGACCATGGCATCCCGCAGGATGCGGCGGTTGGCCTGCTGCCGCTCCGTCACCTCCTTGCTGTCGGGCCAGCTGGCGGGGGCCATGAAGTCAAAGATGGTCCCCATGTCCACCTCCTGGTGGGTGGCCATATCCACAAGGGTCAGGTCCACAGAGCAGCCCCGGGTGTGGGTGGACTTCCGGGCGATGTAGCCCTCGTCGAACATCTTCAGCTTCTCGATATCGGGGTACTGGATGGGCTTGCGGCGCTGGTCCTCACCGTCCTCGCCCCAGCGGCAGAAATCGTCCACCGCCCGCTGAGGACGAAAGGCGTCAAAGACCTTCAGCACATACCCCTGCCGGCGCAGGATCTCCGCCGCCTTCACGCACCCCTCCGCCACTTGGCGGCTGGCCACCACCAGGGGCTGCTCATAGCCCGCCGCCGGACGGCCCATGAAGTTATCTGTACCCGCATACTTCGCGTCGATGATGCAGTCCTCGATCCACTCGTCCAGGTACACGAACCCCTCGGGAAGCTCCCGGGCCTTGGGCACGCATACGGTACTCAAATTCATCTAATCGCTCCTTCCTCCGCTCCTCAGCTCCCTGCCGATTGCGGCAGGAGAAGCCGACGGAGCTGCTTCTTCTCATCAGTGACCGCACTTCTGTGTGGAAAAGGGAACGCCCTGCGGGGCGTTCCCTTTCGTTCGATTTGGGGTTATGCGCCCAGAATGATGCCCACCAGGGTACCGGCGTAGTTGCCGATGACGTAGCCCAGCACGCCCACCAGCAGAGCGGGGCCGACCAGCTTGGTCCAGCCCTGGGAGATACCCATGCCGGCGGCGGTGGTGGGACCGCCGATATTGGCGTTGGAAGCCAGGATGGCGTCCTCCAGATCCGCCTTGAAGAGCTTGGCGGCGCCGAAGCAGAACAGCATGTTCACAATGACCATGATCAGGCACAGCACCAGCAGCAGCGGGGCCTCGGTGACCACGGTGTAGATGTTGGCGGGGACGCCGATGACGAACAGGAACAAATAGATGAGGTAGGTGCCGATCTCCTGGGTGCCGTGGAGCTGGGAGGCCGGCTTCTCAAAGAAGGTTGCCACGATCATGGAGATGGTGGAGATCCACACATACTGGCTGCCCAGGAACTGGCCGATGAAGTCCTGAACAACCTCCATCGCTGTCCCGGGTACGCCCTCCACAGCCAGGGGGCTGAAGATATTTCCGATCATGGTGGAAACCCACACCACAGCGATGGCATAGGCCAGGTCCATGGCGATATCCCGTAGGGAGATCTCCTTGGGGCCCCAGAAGGAAGCGGCCTGGGTCTTGGCGGAGTCGATGCTGGTGGAGCTGGCCACCTCGTCGATGTGGGGGTGGGTGAAGTTCTTGCGGAAGAACCGCATACCGGCGAAGGCGATCAGAACAAAGAAGTACAGCGCCATCAGCAGGTTATCCGCCACCGTGGCGGCGGAGACCAGGGTGCCGTCGGTGTTGTACTGGCTGGCCATAGCGGCAAAGTTCACGCCGCCGCCGATGTAGGAGCCGGTCATCATGGAGGCCACCTGGGCCAGGCCCTGGTCATTGCCGAAGAACCCGTGGAGAGCATAGTAGGCGATGAAAGCGCCCAGGATGGTGCCCAGTGAGCCGCAGAGGAAGACTGCCAGCATCTTGCCGGTCTCCTTCCAGATCTTCTTCAGGTTGCACTGCAGCAGCAGCAGGGGGATGCCCATGGGGCAGATGACGCCCCAGACGATATCGTCATACAGGACGCTGTGGATGGGGATGATACCGATGTTTGCCATGACCATGGCCAGGATCAGAGCGATGATAGCGCCGGATACCTTGGACGCCCAGTTGTACTTCTGCTCCAGCCAGATGGACAGAGCCACGGAGATACACATGACGCCCAGCAGGCCCCAGGTGTCGTCCGCCGCGATCAGCGTATGGCCGAGCAACGTTTCAAACAACATACTCTCTTTCCTCCTAAAATAAATTCGACGCGCCGTCATCTGCCCAGGCACCTACAACAGCCTCGTCATCTATATTATAGGTGTGAAGAATCTGTTAATCAATAAGATTTTGACGGAATTTTCAAAATCCTACATTTTTCACAAGAAGATCTTGTAAATTTTGGCAAATTTTCAAACAGCTAAATGAGCCGCAGTACATTTTTTTAAAATTTGTCCGCAAGGAAAAAATTTTTGCGAAGATCCCCCTTGCCAACAGATTATTTCTATGGTATAAGTAACAGTTGAGAACATGCGAGGAACGGGAAAATAGGGAGTTTGCCATCCCCAGAGAGAGGCGGCCACCGGCTGAAAGCCGCCTTGGAGGGTGTCCCTTGGTTCGCCCGGGAGCGGCCCGTGAGAGCGGGACGGAGGCCCTCCGTTACAGGGGCATGAGCGCGCGCCGCTGGCGCGAATGCGGGTGGTACCGCGGAAGGTGAGCCTTTCGTCCCCAATGGGGATGAGAGGTTTTTTTGTTGCCGGGGCTGCGCCCCCGAACCCCGTTTTCGTTTCGCCTGTGCCAGCAAATGGCACCGATGGGCTGAGATTCGCCCATCGCCGGGCGGGTGGGGGAGAAACATTTTTCTTCACCGGTTACTGCCATTCGATTCGATAGCTCCCGGGCCTCCCCGGCCCGGACCCGGGTAACTTTTCCCTTGTCGTAAAAGTCACCAAAAGGACACACGAGGGAGAAACCCTTTCGATGGGGTTTCTCCCCCGTGACCCCCTCTTCCGCGACGACACAAAGGGGGCGCGCGTCGGCACAAGCTCCGCATCCCTCATCCCGCCGCAAGCGGCAGGCTTCGCTCGCTGCGCTGCGCCTCCTTCTTCCTCGGCAAACGCTCCGCTGGTTTGCCTCGGAGCGGCCCCTGCGGGGCCGTTTATTTGCCCCGGACTCCCGGCGAGAACCCTAACGAAACATGTCCCCTTTTGACAGGGCCAGAGGCCGAAGCATTATCGATAGACCCGCCACAGATTAGATGGCAAAACCTAATTCAGTGGCAAAGCAGTTTCAATCCTGATAGAGACCGATTGGACAAAGGAATCCAAAACCTTGGTTTTGGCGGTTTTTCGGTTCACTTTTGGGCGCCCAAAAGTGAACCCCGGGGTTCGGGGGCGGGCAGCCCCCGAGATGTCCCGGGGCGTGGGGGCGGGAAGGCCCCACATACAGAAGAATCTCCCTCCCGCCGCTGAAGGCGGCGAAGCACCATGATACAGGAAACAGAAAAGGAGAACAAGATGAAAGAGCAATTGGCAAAAATCCGCGCCGAGGCCCTGGCGGCCTTCGCCGGAGCCCAGGACAGCGCCCAGCTGGACGCCCTGCGGGTCCAGTACCTGGGCAAGAAGGGCGAGCTCACCGCTGTGCTGAAGATGATGGGCAAGCTCTCCCCGGAGGAGCGGCCCCAGATGGGCCAGCTGGCCAACGACGTCCGCGCCGCCCTGGAGCGGGCCCTGGAGGAGCGGGGCCGGGAGCTGGAGGCCGCGGCCCTGGAGCGGCGGCTGAAGGAGGAGGCCGTGGACGTGACCATCCCCGGCAAGGCCGTGTCCCTGGGCCATAAGCACCCCATGTCCATCGCCCTGGACGAGATCAAGGAGATCTTCATCGGCATGGGCTTCGACGTGCTGGACGGGCCGGAGATCGAATTGGCCAGCTACAACTTCGACCGGCTCAACGCCGACGAGGGCCACCCCAGCCGGGACTGGTCCGACACCTTCTACTTCGACAAGGACAGCCGGGTCATGCTCCGCAGCCAGACCAGCCCCATGCAGGTCCGGGCCATGGAGACCCGGTCCCTGCCCATCCGCATCATCGCCCCCGGCCGGGTGTACCGCAAGGACGAGGTGGACGCCACCCACTCCCCCATGTTCCACCAGGTGGAGGGCATGGTCATCGACAGGAACGTGACCATGGCGGACCTGAAGGGCACGCTGAACCTGCTGGTGGAGAGCCTGTACGGCAAGGGCACCCAGACCCGCTTCCGCCCCCACCACTTCCCCTTCACCGAGCCCAGCTGCGAAATGGACGTGCAGTGCCACAAGTGCGGCGGCAAGGGCTGCCCCACCTGCAAGGGCGAGGGCTGGATCGAGCTGCTGGGCGCCGGCATGATCCACCCCCGGGTCCTGGAGATGAGCGGCATCGACCCCAACGAGTGGTCCGGCTGGGCCTTCGGCATGGGCCTGGAGCGCACCGCTATGCGCCGGTTCAAGATCTCCGACCTGCGGCTGATCTTTGAAAATGACATGCGCTTCCTCTCCCAGTTCTGATCCCCCACCATATAAAGGAGAAGCAACAAGATGAATTTGAGCAGAAAATGGCTGGACGAGTTCGTCACCGTCCACGCTGACGATAAGGAATTTGACGAGGCCATGACCCTCTCCGGGTCCAAGGTGGAGACCACCCGGTACTTAGGGGAGGAGATCCACAACGTGGTGGTGGGCAAGGTCCTCTCCATGGAGCGCCACCCCGACAGCGACCACATGTGGGTCTGCCAGGTGGACGCGGGCCAGGGCGAGCCGGTGCAGATCGTCACCGGGGCCTGGAACGTCCACCCCGGGGACATGGTGCCGGTGGCCCTCCACAAGTCCACCCTCCCCGGCGGGAAGAAGATCGAGCGCGGCAAGCTCCGGGGCGTTCTCTCCAACGGGATGCTCTGCGGCATGAGCGAGCTGGGGCTGGACGAGCGGGACTTCCCCTACGCCGCCATCACCCCCGCCGCCCTCTTGAACGACTACAAGCCCCTGGACCCCAGCAAGCCCTCCATCCCCGCGGACATCCAGCCCGGGGACAAGGTCTTCGGGCCCGTTGTGTGCGCCAAGGTGGAGGCGGTTGAAGAAAAGGGCATAAACGTCTGGACCTGCCAGCTGTCCTACGCCGAGGCGGACGGCCCCAGCGGGGCCATCGTCACCACCCCCTGCCCCAACCTCCACGGGGGTGACCTGGTCGCCTTCAACACCAAGGCCGGAACCATCTGCACCCTGGCGGACCTGCGGGCGGAGCAGGCGGAGTTCCCCCACTGCATCCCCGACGGCATTTTCATCCTCCACGAGGAGGGCGTGAAACCCGGCGACGACATCAAGCCCGTCATCAACGCCGACGACCACGTGGTGGAGTTCGAAATCACCCCCAACCGGCCCGACTGCCTCTCCGTCATCGGCCTGGCCCGGGAGGTGTCCGCCACCTTTGACGTCCCCCTTACCCTCCACGACCCGGTGGTGAAGGGCGGGGCCGACGGCGTGCTCTGCGAGCTGCTGGACGTGGAGACCCCGGACCCGGAGCTGTGCCCCCGGTACACCGCCCGGATGGTGCGGAACGTGAAGATCGCCCCCTCCCCCAAGTGGATGCGGGAGCGGCTGCGGTCCATGGGGGTCCGGCCCATCAACAACATCGTGGACATCACCAACTACGTCATGCTGGAGTACGGCCAGCCCATGCACGCCTTCGACTACCGCTACGTCAAGGGCGGGAAGATCATCGTCCGCCGGGCGAAAGACGGCGAGGAGCTGACCACCCTGGACGGCCAGGTGCGGAAATTGAACCGCGACCACCTGGTCATCGCCGACGACACCCGGGCCGTGGGTCTGGCGGGGATCATGGGCGGTGAGAACAGCGAGATCGTGGCGGACACCACCGACGTGGTCTTCGAATCCGCCAACTTCGACGGCACCTGCATCCGCAAGGGCGCTCTGGCCCTGGGAATGCGGACCGAGGCCAGCGCCAAGTTTGAGAAGGGCCTGGACCCCATGAACACCCTCCCCGCCGTGAACCGGGCCTGCGAGCTGGTGGAGCTGCTGGGGGCCGGCGAGGTGGTGGACGGCGTCATCGACGTGCTCAACTATGTCCCCCAGCCCCGCGTCATCCGCATGGACCCGGAGCGGGTCAACGCCCTGCTGGGCACCGACATTTCCCCGGTGGACATGTACCAGTATCTGGAGCGGGTGAATATCGTCACCGAGAAGAAGGACTTCCCCAACGGCCCCGCCGACGT
>DVGP01000163.1 GCA_018712665.1 Candidatus Pelethomonas intestinigallinarum
CCAGATCTTAGCGATCATCAAGGAGCGCGTGAACCTATGAACCGCTTTTTTCATTACGTTTACATCCTCATTAAGCCCATCATCTGCCTGCTGTTCCCCCACCGGGCGGTGGGGCTGGAGAATATACCGGAGGGCGGCGCTCTGCTGTGCGGCAACCATGCCAGCGCCTGGGACCCCATTATTATCGCAGTGTGCCTGCCGAACGACTCCCGTCTGGCCTTCATGGCCAAGGAGCAGCTCTTTCGTATTCCGTTGCTGCGCTGGATCATCGCCAAGCTGGGAGCCTTCCCTGTGAAACGGGGCGGCAGTGACCTGACCGCCATGAAGACCGCCATGAAGCGCCTCAACGAGGGGGGACGGCTGATCATTTTCCCCGAGGGGACCCGGGTGGACCACCAGGGAGAGGTGGAGGCCAAGGGGGGCGTCACTGTCATGGCGGCCCGGACCGGCGTCCCCATGATTCCTATTTACTGCGGCGGCAAGCACAAGCTTTTCCGGAGGACTACCGTGGTCTTCGGAGAGCCCTATTATCCCGTTATCGCCGGCCGGCGGCCCACGGCAGAGGAGAACCAGCGGTCTGCGGAGGAGATCATGGACCGCATCTACAGCTTGAGTGGGGTGGACGCATGGAAGTGATCCTGGCCAAGAGCGCCGGGTTCTGCTTCGGCGTGGCCCGGGCGGTGCGGATGGCCCAGGAGCTGGCCGGATCTGGGCAGCCTGCCCGGATGCTGGGCACCGTCATCCACAACAGCACCGTTGTTGAGGATCTGGCAGGGAGAGGAGTGGGAGTTATCCATAGCCCTGAGGAGGCGCAGACGGGCGAGGCGGTTCTGCTGCGGGCTCACGGAGCCTCGCGCCAAGTCTACGAGGCGCTCCGGGCAAGAGGAGCCAGGATCGTGGACGCCACTTGTCCCAAAGTAGCCCGTGTTCGGGAGATCGTCCAACAGGCGGAAGGGGAGGGCCGCCGGTGCGTCATGATTGGCGACAAGAACCACCCGGAGGTAGCGGGCATCGCCGGCTGGTGTCGGGACCTGCTGGTATTTTCCGGACCTGATGATCTGTCCGCCGCCTTCACGGAAGGCATTTTGACCGGGGATATGCCCCTGACGGTGGTGTCCCAGACCACGCTGATTCGGTCGGTTTGGGAAAATTCTTTGAAAATTCTAAAAAACCAGTGTACAAATCTAAAAATATTTGATACAATATGTAGTGCTACGCATATACGTCAATCTGAGGCGGCCTCGCTGGCCGCCAAGGTGGACGCTATGGTGGTGGTTGGTGATCCCAAAAGCGCTAACACAAAGCACCTGACAGAGATCTGCCGCGCATATTGCTCCCGCGTTTTTCAGATCGAAAATGCGGACGAGCTCTCTATGGCGGAACTGGCGGGCTGCCGGGTGGTTGGTCTGACGGCGGGGGCCTCCACGCCTGCGAGCATCATAAAGGAGGTCAATAAGACGATGAGTGAAGAAAAGATCCAGGGCGAGGGCATGGAAAATTTTGCCGAAATGTTTGAACAGTATACCAATACTTTAAATACAGGAGCTAAGGTAACCGGTGTTGTCACGGCCATCACCCCTACCGAAGTCCAGGTGGACCTGGGCTGCAAGCAGGCCGGCTACATTCCTGTGGACCAGCTGACCGACGATCCCACGGTGAAGCCTGAGGACGTGGTCAAGGTGGGTGATGAGGTGGAGCTGTTCGTCATCCGTGTCAACGATGTGGAGGGCTATGCCACCCTCTCCAAAAAGCGCCTGGACGCGGTGAAGGTTTGGGAGAACATTGAGGAGGCCTGCAGCAGCAAGGAGGTTCTGGAGGGTGTGATCACCGAGCAGAACAAGGGCGGCATTGTGGCCTCCGTCAAGGGCGTGCGGGTTTTCATCCCCGCTTCCCAGTCTGGTCTGCCCCGTGAGGCGGACATGAGCCAGCTGATCAAGCAGAAGGTCCGTCTGCATATCACCGAGGTCAACCGTGCCCGCCGCCGGGTGGTTGGCTCCATCAAAGCCGTGCAGCAGGAGGAGCGGGCCGCCGCCGCCGCCGAGGTGTGGGCCAACATCGAGGTGGGCAAGCGCTACACCGGTACGGTGAAGAGCATGACCAGTTATGGCGTTTTTGTGGACATCGGCGGTGTGGACGGGATGGTACATATCTCCGACCTGAGCTGGAGCCGCATCAAGCACCCCAGCGAGGTGGTTGCTGTGGGCGACAAGCTGGAGGTATACGTCATCTCCTTTGACCCCGAGAAGAAAAAGATCTCCCTAGGCGTAAAGGACCGCTCCACCGATCCCTGGCAGGTGTTCATGGATACCTACAAGGTAGGCGATGTGGCCTCTGTCCGCATTGTGAAGCTGATGACCTTCGGCGCCTTTGCCGAGGTAGTTCCTGGTGTGGACGGCCTGATTCATATTTCCCAGATCGCTGACCGCCGCATCGACAAGCCCGGCGATGTACTCAGCGAGGGTCAGATTGTGGATGCCAAGATCACCGCCGTGGACGAGGAAAAGAAGAAGATTTCCCTGTCCATCCGGGCGCTGCTGGCCCCCACTCCCGCCCCCGTGGAGGACGAAGAGGCCTAAGGCTGGCGTTAGGATACCGCTCAAGCAAGTTGGAGCAATATCATAAAAGAGGAGCAGGCAGGACTTCTGCCTGCTCCTCTCAGCGTGTCGAAAAACTTCCTCCAGGAGTAGAAAGCTGTACAGCGCAGGGGGGAGCTCGAGGGGGCAAAGCCCGCCTCGAATCCAATTGAATGCCCCGCAAAGCCTTGCTGTGCAAGGCGTGCGGCGAGCGTAGCGAGGACTTTCAAACTGCGTAGCTGTGTGAAAGTAACGGCATTTTTAGGCTGTCGAAAAAGTCCGACAAGACTTTTTCGACAGCCTGAGGAGCAGGCGGAAGTTCCGCCTGCTCCTTTTGCGCTCCTGGAAGCTGTTCTGCGGACGAGGCGGGCAGTCCCCTTGTTTCTCTTGCAAACCCCGCAGTTTCAGGGTACAATCTAAATGAGAAATGGGCAGCACTGTCAGCATCCCCTGGGCGCTGCTGGAGGAGGAATGGGTGGTCATGAAGTGGATGGAAAAATTTCTGGGGAAGGGGAAGCGGTCCCAGCGCCCCCGCTGCGGCGCCATCGTAGCCGCCGCGGGCAGCTCAAGCCGGATGGGTGGCGAGAACAAGCTGATGCTCCCCCTGGCGGGGATCCCCGTCCTGGCTAGGACGCTGATGGCCCTGGACAGGAGTGAGCTGGTGGATGAGATCGTGGTGGCCACCCGGGAGGAGGACCTTCTGGCGGTGGCAGACCTATGTAAGCTGTATGCCCTTTCCAAGCCGGTAAAAATCATCCGTGGGGGAGAGACCAGGCTGGCGTCCGTTCTGGCGGCATCCATGGAGTGCGGGGAGGACGTTGCCTATTTGGCAGTTCACGACGGCGCCCGCCCCCTGGTGGAACCTGAGCTGATCGACAGTGTGATCCAGATGGCCTTCCGCACCAACGCGGCGGCCCTCGCTGTGCCGGTGAAGGACACCATCAAAGTGGCCCAGGAGGGAAAAATCGTAAGCACTCTGGACAGGGGGACCCTCCGGGCTGTCCAGACGCCCCAGGTGTTTGACGCCCAGCTTCTGCGGGCGGCTCTCCAGGCCGCCGCCGACAGCGGAGAGCCGGTGACAGATGACTGCGGCGCGGTGGAGCGACTTGGCAAGGAAGTCTACTTGACAGATGGTTCCTATGAAAATATTAAGATTACCACGCCTGAGGATATGATTTTGGCGGAGGCGATTTTATCGAGAAGGGAGATGGGGCTGTGAGACTGCCGCGGATTGGCCATGGATATGATGTGCACCGCCTGGTGGAGGGCCGGCCTCTGATCCTTGGGGGCGTTGAGATACCCTATGACCTGGGTCTGTTGGGACACTCCGACGCGGATGTGGCCCTCCACGCGTTGATGGATGCCCTTCTGGGGGCCGCCGCTTTGGGGGACATTGGAAAATTGTTTCCTGACAGCGATGAACGCTGGCGGGGGGCAGACAGCCGCGCGCTGCTGCGGATGGTGGCTGTTCGCCTGAGAGGGGCGGGCTATATGGTGGGAAATGTGGATGTTACCATCTTGGCTCAGCGCCCGAAGCTGGCGCCCTATATCCAGCGGATGCGGGAAAACATTGCGGTTGATTTGGACATACCTGTAGATCAGGTCAGTGTCAAAGCCACTACCGAGGAGGGACTGGGATTTACCGGACGCGGCGAGGGCATCGCCGCCCATGGGTTAGCTCTGCTGGTTCCGCTGGAAAGCGGAAATGATGGATGATCACGGGGAGGATGCCGCCGGTTTGGCGGCATCCTCCCTACGATTTTACTCGCCCGCCATATCTGACTGTTACGGCAAAGAATTGTCTTCTGGATTCATTTTTCACTCAGGTATTTTCGCGAGCTTTAGGTGAATTTCATAAAATCGGATGTTTGAATCAGTGGAAATCTCTACAAAATATCGCTGAGATGTGTTTGCATCTCCAGCGGAAATATGATATTATTTTAACAATCTTTGCTTTGTTCACTGATACAGGCACGAGCGGTGGAATGATTGGCAGAGAAATTTTCCAGTGGGGGTAACAGTATGAGTAAAATTACCATCATCGGTGCCGGCAGTGTGGGCGCCACCATTGCCAACGATATGGTCACCATGGGGATCGTCACGGAGATCGTGCTGATCGACGTGAAGAAGGAGAAGGCACGGGGCGAGGCACTGGACATCTACCAGGGGATCACCTACTGCTCTCCGGCTATTGTGCGCAGCGGAGATTATCCTGACGCGGCTGGCTCCGACATTGTGATCATCACCTCCGGCATTGCCCGGAAACCTGGGCAGACCCGGCTGGAGCTGATTCAAACCAACGCCGGCATCATCCGGGACATCGCCCCCAAAATCGCCAAGGCCGCGCCGGAGGCGCTGTATATCATCGTCTCCAACCCGGTGGATGTGCTGACCTATATCTTTCACAAGACCTCCGGCATCCCGGAGAAGCGGATCATCGGCACCGGTACTACCCTGGACACCGCCCGGCTCCAGGCGGAGCTGGCCCGGCGGTTCCGTATCAGCCCCAAAAATATTCACGCCTATGTCTACGGCGAACACGGGGATTCCTCCTTCATTCCGTGGTCCCTGGCCTATATCGCCAACAACCCCATCAACGAGCTGAAGGAAACGGCGGCGGAGAACCCCCTTACGGACTGGGACTACGACTACGACGCCATGGAGGAATTTGTCCGCACCTCCGGCGCCCGGGTGATCCAGGACAAGGGGGCCACCTTCTACGCCATCGCCATCTCTGTGTGCCACATCTGCAAGTGCATCCTTACGGGAGCCGGCACGGCCCTGACCGTCTCCACCATGTTCCACGGGGAGTACGGCATCGATGACGTGTGCTTGAGCACTCTTTCCGTGGTGGACCGGGAGGGTGTCCGCTATCGGGTCCCCAACCGGCTGACGGAGGAGGAGGTCGCCCGCCTTCGCCACAGCGCCGACTGCTTGAAGGACGTGATCCGGCAGGTGAAACTCTGATATTTGGTTTCCCCAGTCCCAGAGCCGCCTGACCTCAATAGAAAAATAGACAAATAGAAGATAGAACGATAAAGGAGGACATAGACCCATGGATTACGCGAAGGAGAGCCTGAAGCTGCACGAGCAGTGGAAGGGGAAGATCGAAGTCATCGCCACGGTGCCGGTGGAGAGCAAGGAGGACCTGTCCCTGGCCTACACCCCCGGCGTGGCCCAGCCCTGTCTGGAGATCCAGAAGGATGTGAGCAAGAGCTATGAGCTGACCCGCCGCCACAACCTCTGCGCCGTCATTACCGACGGCAGCGCCGTGCTGGGCCTTGGGGACATCGGCCCCGAGGCCGGTATGCCGGTGATGGAGGGCAAATGCGTGCTCTTCAAGGCCTTCGGCGACGTGGACGCTTTTCCCCTGTGCGTGAAGACCCAGGACGTGGACGAGTTCGTGAACACCGTCTACAACATCTCCGGCTCCTTCGGCGGCATCAACCTGGAGGACATCGCCGCCCCCCGGTGCTTTGAGATCGAGCGGAAGCTGAAGGAGAAGTGCGACATCCCCATCTTCCACGACGACCAGCACGGCACCGCCATCATCACCCTGGCGGGACTGCTCAACGCCCTGAAGGTGGTGGGCAAGAACCGGGAGGACGTGAAGATCGTCACCTCCGGCGCCGGCGCGGCGGCCATCTCCATCACCAAGCTGCTGCTGTCCGCCGGGTTCAGGAACATCACCATGTGTGACCGGAAGGGGGCCATCTACACCGGCCGGGAGGGCCTGAACTGGATCAAGGAGGAGATGGCCCAGGTAACCAACCTGGACCACAAGTCCGGCACCCTGGCGGATATGCTGGTGGGGGCCGATGTGTTCATCGGCGTCTCCGCCCCCGGCACTGTGACCGCCGAGATGGTCAAGACCATGGCCAAGGACGCCATCGTATTCGCCTGCGCCAACCCCACCCCGGAGATCTTCCCCGACGAGGCCCGGGCCGGCGGTGCGGCGGTGATCGCCACCGGCCGCAGCGACTTCCCCAACCAGATCAACAACGTGCTGGCCTTCCCCGGCGTGTTCCGCGGGACCTTCGACGTGCGGGCCAGCGACATCAACGAGGAGATGAAGATGGCGGGGGCGGACGCCCTGGCCGGTTTGATCTCCGACGAGGAGCTGAGCGCCGACTATATCATCCCCAAGGCCTTTGACAAGCGGGTGGGGCCCGCCGTGGCGAAGGCCGTTGCCGAGGCCGCCCGCCGCTCCGGCGTGGCTAGAATCTGAGCCTTTTGCAGTTTGCCCCAATAGGTGGACCATTGGGCATTTTAAAGGGCCGTCTCCACCGTATTTTTCAATCGTGATCCCATGAGAGAGGAGCCCGCCGAATCGGCGGGCTCCTCATTAAAATATTGGCACTATTTTTCTACTTTTCCTTTGTCAAAGGACGGATTCATATAGTAGATGTTCTTCTCGCCCAGCTTATCTTTGGCCAGACGCAGACCTTCTCCAAATCTCTGGAAGTGGACGATCTCCCGGGCTCGGAGGAATTTGATGACGTCGTTGACGTCCGGGTCGTCGCTCAACCGCAGAATATTGTCGTAGGTAACGCGGGCCTTTTGCTCTGCCGCCAGGTCCTCGGTAAGGTCGGCGATCAGATCGCCCTTTACCGCCATGCCGGCGGCGTTCCAGGGAGACCCGGAGGCGGCGGTGGGATAGACACCGGCAGTATGGTCCACGAAGTAGGCATCAAACCCGGCGGTGCGGATTTGCTCCTCGGTCAGGTCCCGGGTCAGCTGATGCACAATGGCGCCGATCATCTCCAGGTGCCCAAGTTCTTCTACACCAATATCTGTTAGCAGCCCCTTCAGCTCCGGGTAGGGCATGGAGTAGCGCTGGCTGAGGTACCGGAGGGATGCTCCCAGCTCGCCGTCCGGACCGCCGTACTGGCTGATAATGAGGGAGGCCAGTTTGGGGTTGGTATTTTTGATTTTGACGGGATATTGCAGCCGCTTTTCATAGACAAACATTACCTGCGCCCTCCTTCGTTCTCCCAAGGCCAGGGGTTATCCAGCCAGTTCCAGGTCCCGGTGCTCCCCGCGGCGGTCTGCCGCAGGGGGCCGTTGGCCTTCTCATACCGCTGGCGTCCATCCTTCGCCATAGCCACATACTGTCGGTAGAGCTCCAAAGCCTCTTTGTCATCCTTGTGGGTATCCAGGTACAGCCCCAGCTCCGTGATGGCGAAGCTCAGGGCCATCAATTCGCACAGCGCCGTATCGTCGCAGCCCATTTTGGTCTGCATCTCCCGAAAGAACGGCAGGCGGAGACCAGGGAACAGGGTCCCCACGGCCAGGCCGTCCTTCGGCTCAAAGCGTTCGGAACCCTGACACTGCATCGGTACATAGGGAAAGACCAAGCTGGCGCACTGGCCGGGCAGGGAGCCCTCCAGGGTGCCGCAGCAGCTGGGTTTCACATTCTCCAAGGGAATATGCCTCCTTATCAGGGCGGCCGCCGGGCAGAGGCCGATGGCCGCCCGGGGATCATGGGCGCCGAAGGGCGCCCTGGTCCATTCTATGCGGAAGCGTCTTCACCTGTCAAAGCCGATGAGGGCCGCGCAGGCATAGACAGGCTCTTCGCCGCATAAAAAGTGGGCGGAGGTGTTTGTCGTGTTCTTGACGTTTAAAAAGTGGACTGCTCTATATATTCTTTGTCTAATAGCTATATTTGTCGTATTTGGGCTGATTTTGCGGCAGGGAAATGCCGTTCAGACGTCAGCAGCCGCGTTGAGCGAGGAATCATTGCCGGTTCTGATCATTGACCCCGGCCACGGAGGAGAGGACGGGGGAGCCGTGGCCAATGACGGCACCGTAGAGTCCGGGATCAACCTCTCTGTGGCCCTGATGGTTGAGGACCTGGCCCGCCTGGCGGGGTGGGACACTGTGATGACCCGGCGGGAGGACATCTCCATCCACGACGAGGGGAGCGAGACCATTCGTGAAAAGAAAAACTCCGATCTCCGCAACCGTGTGGCACTCTGCAACAGCGTGGAGGGAGGTATCCTCATCAGCATCCACCAGAACAGTCTGCCCTCCGTGCCCAGCGTCCACGGGGCCCAGGTGTTCTACAACGGCGTCGGGGATAGCGAATTCCTGGCCCAGGCGATCCAGGACGAGCTGAACCGCACCGTCAACGGCGAGAGCGGAAAAGAGATCAAACGGACGGGAGATAATATCTATCTGATGGCCAATGTCACCTGCCCCGCTGTCCTGGTGGAGTGCGGCTTTCTCTCCAACCCTCAGGAGGCGGAGCTGCTTAAGACCCAGGACTATCAAACAAAGCTCGCCATGGCGATCCTGGCCGGCGTGGAGACAGCGATGGGAAGCGCGGAAAAGTGAAATCATGACTGGTCAATCCAAATAGAATGTAGTATACTGAAGAAAACAAGCAAGGAGCAACGCCGCTGTACGGCGTTTTGGGGGATCACACATGGCAAAACCAAAAAGCGTTTTTTTCTGTACCGCCTGCGGCAACGAGACGCCGAAGTGGGCGGGCCGCTGTCCCGCCTGCGGCGAGTGGAACACCATTGTAGAGCAGGAGGCCGCGCCAAAAGCACGGCCCGGCCGGGGCCAGGAGGGGAGGCGTGCGTCCTTCCATGCTGTAAAGGCGATCCACTTGAATGACGCTGAGGGAGGGCAGGAAATCCGGTTCTCCACCGGCATGGGAGAGCTGGACCGGGTGCTGGGCGGAGGAGCGGTAAAGGGCTCCCTGGTGCTGGTGGGCGGTGCGCCGGGCATCGGCAAATCCACTCTGATGCTCCAAATCTGCCAGAGCCTGGGGCAGTTCGCCAGAGTACTGTACGTCTCCGGAGAGGAATCCGTAGGGCAGCTGAAGCTCCGGGCCCGGCGGCTGGGGGTGGAGAGCGAAAACCTTCTGGTCCTGTCGGAGACAGGATTGGAGGACATCCTCCAGTCGGTGGAGCAGGAGGGACCCGAGATCCTTATTGTGGACTCCATCCAAACCCTCTACGATCAGGAAGTGGACAGCCCTCCCGGAAGCATCGGGCAGGTGAAGAGCTGCACCATGGCCCTCATGCAGCTGGCCAAGAGCCGGGATATCACAGTCTTTGTCATTGGACACGTGAACAAGGAGGGCTCCATCGCCGGGCCCAAGGTCCTGGAGCATATGGTGGACTGTGTGCTGTACTTTGAGGGAGACCAGCACATGACCTACCGTATCCTCCGAGCCGCCAAGAACCGCTTCGGGGCCACCAACGAGATCGGTGTCTTTGAGATGCTGGACGCCGGCCTCTCAGAGGTGGAAAATCCCTCGCAGATGCTCCTGTCTGGTCGTCCGGAGGATGCCCCGGGCACCTGCGTCACCTGCGTGATGGAGGGGGCAAGGCCTGTGCTGGCGGAGATCCAGGCGCTGCTGGCCCCGGCAGCTTATGGCAATGCCAGACGGTCCAGCAACGGCTTTGATTATAACCGGGCGTCCATGCTCCTGGCGGTGCTGGAGAAGCGGGGGAGCCTGAAGGTGAGCCAATGTGACGCCTATCTGAACATTATCGGCGGCCTGACGCTGGACGAGCCCGCCGCGGATCTGGCGGCGGTGCTGGCCCTGGCCTCCAGCTATCTGGACCGGCCGATCCCGGGGGATGTGGCCGCCATCGGGGAGGTGGGGCTCACTGGCGAGCTCCGGGGGGTCAACCACCTGGACCAGCGCCTGGCGGAGGTCCGCCGGCTGGGCTTTGCCCGGTGTGTGGTCCCAAGGCGGAGCGGGAAGGCCCTGGGGGAGATCCCGGGCCTGACGGTGATCCAGGCGGCCAACATAGGCGAGGCTATCCGGGCCGTGCTGGGGAAGTAAAAATTTTGTTCAATTATATTTTGTTCAATTTTTGATTTGGGAGTGAGATGGCCATGGAGCACCTGGGGACCCGCATACTGGAAACTGACCGGCTGATTCTGCGGCCATTTACATCAGAGGACACTGAGGCCATGTACCGCAACTGGGCCTCGGACCCGGAGGTGTCAAAATTTTTGACCTGGCCGGCTCACACCTCGCCGGAGGTCACCAGCCAGGTTATTGACTCCTGGGTTCAGGAATATCACCGGAAGGATTTCTACAACTGGGCCATCGTCCTGCAGTCCAACGGTGAGGAACCCATTGGAAACATCAGCGTCGTCTCCCACAGCGACCCTGTAGCCAGAGCAACCATGGGGTACTGCATTGGGCGGCGGTGGTGGCGCCAAGGGATCACCAGTGAGGCGCTGGCCTGTGTGATACAGTTTTTAATCCGGGATGTGGGGATGCGCCGTGTGGACGCCATGCACGACGTGGAAAATCCAAACTCCGGCGCTGTGATGCGCAAATGCGGCATGCGCCTGGAGGGGACCATGCGTCAGGTGGCGGTGAACAACCTGGGGATCCGGGACGTCTGCTGGTACGCTATCCTGGCCGAGGACCTGCGGAGCTAAGTTTTCTGCTTCGCCCCTCCCCTGAATTGAACAAAATTTTTATTTTGTTCAATTCTCGCCTTTGACTTTCGCCCCCCTCCCGGGGGGCTCAAACGCCGAGGATGATTTGAACAAAATCCCTGGTGTTGTTCAATTTTTTCCTACAGGGCCGTTACTTCCTCTGCCCACTCCCTCTGTAGATTCCGCCCGGTATACACCTCCGGTCCGGTAACGAACATGATAGCACAGGCCCGGCCCATATGTCAAATCGGATTTTACCTCTTGGCCCTCAGCCGCCGCTCCAGGAGCACGTCCGAAATGGCGTAGATGGCGGTGACGCTGGTGCTGGTGTGGTTGAGGTTCCGCCGCACCTTCTCAATATCCCCGTACTTCGCCAGGAGCTTGACGGCGTATGTCTTGCGGAAGCTGTGCGGGGCCACATTCTGCCGCAGTCTGAACGCCTTCGCCGCCCGCTTGACATCCGTCCACACTGCCTGCCTGGTCTTGTGGCCCTGGCCGTTCCGCCCGGGAAATGCCCACATCGGCCCGGCCTGTGCGCGGATGTCAGCGAGCAGGCGGGCGTCCAGGCCGAACCGCCGCCGCTTGCCCGTCTTTTTTTCCACATACCACCCGCAGAGGGCAAGCCGGTCGGTGCGGAACTCCAGCGCGTCGGACAGGCGCATGCCGTTGCGTAAAACCATCCGCATAATAAGCTGATTTTGCGGCATGAGCGCTGCCAAAACCCGCTCGACCTCCCGGTCCAACAGGTACTCCGTGGTCATGCTGTTCACCTCCTCCCCCTGATTTTTGGGGGGTCATTCCACCCCGGGCCGCCTCCCCGCCCCTTGGGGGCCGGGGCCCGGCCCGTCCGTTGGACAGTCCCTAAATTGTCAAATGACCTCAAGGCCCCAACTGCGCGGACGTAGTCCCAGGGGCCCGGCGTCCACCTCAACGACCCGATATGCGGCCAGCCCCTTGGCCCGGTCCGTCAGCGCCGCCGCCGTGCGGCTGGCCTCGCTCTGGTCGGTGTACCCCTTGACGTTGCCGTCCACGTTGAGGACCAGGCCGCAGGTGCCGTCGGCCATGTTCCGCTCGATGCAGTACAGCTTGTCGATCTGGTACAGGCTCACCCCTCTTCACCTCCCTTCACAGTCAGGGTGACGAACTGGACCCCGGGCAGGCTGTCGACGGTGAAGGCCCGGGCCCTGGGGTCCGCCGCCAGGTCCTCCACATTGAGGTCCAATGTCTGGACCTCCGGGCGGCCCAGGGCCCCCCCAGAGTAGTACCACCGGCCCCCTACCTTGGCCTGGGCCTTGGTGATATACTTGCAGACATAGCCCACGGCGGCGTGGCGGTCGCCGTACAGCTCCAGGGCCGTGGTAAAGCCCAGGGACCAGGACGGGAGATTGTACACCGTGCGGCCCCCCTGGGCCGCCCAGGCGGCGCGCTGGGCCGCGCTCCGGGGCCGTTTGGGCTTCCCGCCGCCGGGCGGCACCATGGTGCCGCTGTCCACCACCGGGAGAGCGTCGTTGAAGAACCCGTGAAAGTGGATAGCCCCGTCCTTGTGGAGCTCCGCCACCAGGACGTAGGCCAGGCCCTTCCGCCGGACCTGGTTGTCGCACCAGACGTTGAGGGCCCGGGTCACGGCGGCGGGGTCGTAGCGGTCCACCCTGGCCCCGTCCAGGGTCAAGGTGACGAAGTACCGAAAGGGGGTGTTGAGTGCGTAATCTCGAACGGATGTTCTAGCGCGGCGCTTGGACCGGGCCAGGCTGTCGCTGTCCCTCTGCCGGGCCTGGTCCTCCATCCGCTCCAGGTCCCAGACGGAGAGTTCCACCGCCTCCACGGCGGTGGCGGCGGGGCCCGGGGCGACCTTTCGCCCGCCCCGCCCCCGCTCCTCCCACCCCGGTTCCCGGAACACGGGGCGGGAGGCGGCCAAGACCTCCACGGACCCGTCCGCATGGGTCTTGAGCCGGGCTGTATGCGTTATCCCGTGCTGGTTCATAGCCCTCACCTGACGGAATAACGTCCCTCTATCAAGTATGCGCGGCCCGGGGCAAACCCCCGGGAACATGAGGAGATACGGCACCCTGCCGCATGGTGGGGGCCGGGGGCCCGCCCCCTCTGGCCTTGCGGCCCTCGGGGGGCCCCGTCCCCCTGTCCGCCGCCCCCTCCGGGGCCGTCGGACATCGGCGGTGTGCTCGCGCGTGTTCGCCCCCTCCGGGCCCCTCGCGCTGGCCCCCGTCACCGTCGGGGGCCCCTGCTCGGTGCCCTCCGGGGCTTCGGCTCCCCCCGCCCGTGGGGCGGGGGACCGGGGCCCGGGCCGGTCCCCGGCCCGGCCCCCTGCCTCGGCCTGTCGGCGCGGCGCTCGCCCGTCGCTCGGCCGCCGGGGTGCCCCCCGCCCGCCTCGCTGCGGCCCCTGGTGGGGCCGGCTCGGGCGGCCTCGCGCGGGCGGCCTGGGCTTGCCCTGCGGGGCGCTTCGGGCTCCCTGTTCGGTCGCCCTCGGCCCTCTCCGGGCTCGCCCCTGCCTGTGGCCCGGCTCCGGCCTCGGTCGGGCCCCCCCTCCCCGGCCCGCCGCCTGCGGGCGGCGGCTTCGGGCCTCGCTCCTCCGCGCCGGGGGCCTTGGTCGGCGCGGCCCCTCCGGGGCCGCTTTGTCTGGCGCTCGCGGCCCCCGGCGCTTTTGGCGCTCCCGCGCCGTTGCGGGGTTGCTGTGGTGCCTTCTCCTCGCCGCCTTGGGGTCGGGGCCCCATGTAGACAGCGTAGTGATCTGCCACCGCTCCTGGCCTGTCCTCCTCATGTATTGCACATAAACGAGGCGAGCACCTACCCAGCGCCCGC